>NZ_SMLA01000007.1:0-188292 GCF_004349225.1 Saccharopolyspora karakumensis | reverse complement strand
CCCCGAAACCGGCCCCACCCCGGCGGGAACGCCACTGCTCAGCGAGGCCGAGCGCAAGGTCGCCGAACTCGCCGCCCGAGGCCAGACCAACCGCGAGATCGGCCGCCGCCTCTACATCACCGTCAGCACCGTCGAACAACACCTCACCCGCGTCTACCGCAAGCTCAACGTCCGCAAGCGCACCGAACTCCCAGCAGAACTCTCCCGCCTCACCGACTCCGAGAACTCTCACGCTGTTACCCGTGTGGCCGAGGGGACGGGGACGCGTACCTCTGATGAAGCAACTGCACGGCACTGAAGGCACGATCGACCCGGCCGGAGTTGCCCGGGTACTCCGCCTTCCAGTCCTCGAAGAGCGCGTGGTGATCGTGCCGGTGGAGGTCCGGGGCGACAGTGGCGACCAACTGCGCCAAGCCACGTGCTCGTTCGCTGCGCGGATTCTTCTCGCACTGCTCGCACAGGTTGAGCAAGGCTCGCAGTGATGACTTGCGCGTCTGCTGATCGAGGAAGACACGCCAGAAGAGTCGCGCGACCAGCCACGGGTGCGGGTCGGCGAGGATCGGGTTCTCCTGCTTGGGGAGGGATTGCAGGTAGTGCTTCGCGTCGGTGAGACCGAGCGCGGCTTGCGCGCAGTCGAGCCCGACCGAGCGGAGATTGCTCAGCTGTTCGGCGTCGCGGCGGTGGCCGTGCGGGCGCGTCCACTTGACCAGCGCACGCAGGATCAGCTCGCGGTTGGTGGGCCGGCTCAGCAGCGAGGTCACCGCGACTTTGACCGCTGGAACCAGTCGGGCATCGCTGCGAGCGATCGTCTCGAGCCGGGTCATCGCTCGCTCCGGATCACGCACGCCGTGCTCCGTGGCGTACACCAGAGCCGCAGTCCACTTGCGGTGGAAGCCCGATCCCGTGCACCAGTCCCGCAGGAGCGGTTCGACGAAGTCCTTCGTGCCGGGATCGTCGGCGAACCTCGCCAGGAGCTCCGCGGCGAGTTCGTTGGAAGTCAGAGATTGCTTGCTCGCGAGCGTCTTGATGTGTTCCAACGGGTCGGTGTGGGGAAGACCGGTGATGACGTCGTGCAAGGCCTTCGCGCAGTACCACTGGAATCCGTTCTTGGCCTGGCGCGCCATCCAGTCCACGATCACCGGGCGAAACAGGTCGTATTCGAGCCAGGCTCGGCGGAAGGCCCACTTCGCCCAGTCCGATCGTCTGAAGTGGACGGTTTCTCGGAAGAGACTGGCCCCTCTGGCATGGGGATGCCACGTCGTCGTCGCGTTCAAGCTGCTGAGGATGACGCTCTTGCTGAAGTCAAAGATCTTCCGCTGTCTGAGACGCTTGTCCTCCGGCTCGTCCGCCTTGGCGATCATCTCCTCCAGCTCCTCGGCGGAGCTCATCACGTCGCCGTAGTCGCGGTTGGTGAAGACGGCGATCGCGACCAGCATGGCGTACTCGATCGTCGACCGATCCTCGTGGAACCAGTCCGCAACCAGGTACTGGGCTTCCCGTGAGAGATCGGCCAGAGCAGGCTCTAGCTTTCGCTTGTCCTCATGCACGTCCCACGCACGTATGGCCACGAATTCCGCCTCGTTCGGCGCGGAATCGTCGCGGAGACGTCTGCGGAAGTCCTCGGTGAGGATCGTGTCGACGAGATCCGCGGGGCAATCCGGGTGGGATCGCAAGAACTCCCTCGCCACCTCGGTGGAGTCGGGTCGACCGAGCCTGCTCTCGAACCGCTGGAGGCCGACCTCCAGCGCCTCGTCGACGATGACCACCACGTAACACTGATTCCGCTGAGCCCAGGTTGCTACGCGCTCGGCCGTGCGGGGCGCGATCTTCTGCTGCCACTGCGATTCGATCGGTTCCTTGCCAGATGAACCCGCCGTCGCTGTCGAGCTGTTCGTCGGTGATGCTGTCGAACGAACGACGTACGTTGAGCTGTGAAATCGTGCGCGCACCGCAGTCGACCAGCATCCGGATCGCGGCCAGCGACCTGCCGGTGCCCTTACCTCGCAAGAGAACGAGATTGCTCTTCTTCAACGTTGCCAAGGCATCGTCGTATCCCGGGCAGGGCACGAAGTGGTTCTTGGCGCGTTCCAGATCGTGGTCGGAAACGCGGAAGTCGTGCAGATCCGGCTTGGAGAACGCCGAACCCGTGTAGTCGTTGTAGTTGACCGACCCGCTGACATGACCGACGTTGACGCCGTTGTTGGTCTTCGTTTCGTTGTTGACCGTGTTCGCGGAGTCGGTCTTCCCCACGTCGTTCTTCGGGGTAGTGGTAGAGGAATCCCCAGTGCGTTCCGGTGTTTCGACGGGACTCATCGCGACTCCCCGGTCTTGTAGTTGATCGACCCGCTGACATGGCCTGTGCTGATGCCGTAGTTGTTCTCGCCCACGAGATTGTTGACGTGAACCTGTCGCGGCTGCTGTTCGACGTGGTTGCCGTCGCCTGCGATCTGAATTCCCTGGTTGCCCCCGCCGTTGCTGATCGAGTGACCTGCGGAGCGCCTATCATCAACAGGCTCCGAGGAGGCCGTCGGCGTCTCGCGAGGCGGTTCTGTGAGCTGTGCGGGATTGACACCTGCGATGCGCACCCAGGCCTGTTGGTCGAACTCCTTGTGCTTGATGTTCACCGGCCCGAAGTCGTGGCGGGTGATGGACCGGGTGTAGTCACCGCCGAAGACCGCTCGATGTGCGTCGTCGGACAGGATGAGCGCTGTGGTGAACCGGTCAATGGGCAGGGACGAACGCCAGCGCTCGACCAGCGCGTGAAACTCGTCGGCTTCGAGAAGGCGGCAGACGTCGATGTTGGGCCGGTACAGCCCGAACTCAGTCGGCAAGGGGCCGAGGTGCAACGCGATGCGCAGCCGGATCTCGGGCTTGGCCGACAGGTTGTGACCGATCAGCAGCGCGTCGATCGAGGCGACCAGGTCGATCAGCGCGGGGAGGTACTGACTCGGGTAGGCCCGCAGGAAGCCGTCGCCGCTGAACTGCCCGTTGCGGTGCACGTTCTCGGCAAGTCCGACCTCGCTCGAAGCTTCCGCCACGATCGTTTCGACGAGATGGGGAATCGTGCCGAGGTGTTCCGGCCTGGTCCCGCCCGATTCGATCGTGTCCGCGGTCAGCAGGGCGCAGTGCTCGGGCATCAGCGATGGGTCATTCGTCCGGCGCAAGGGTCGACTCCGTTCCGTCACTCTGGGTGGGTGAACGGAGTCTTGCCGAGTAGATGGACGCGCATCTCCCCGAAATCAGGGAGATGCGCGTGTTCTTTCGACTACTTCATGTGATCGGGCGAGCGCGCAGGTAGCCGTGGAGGAGGTGGGGATCGGGAAGCACGAAGGTCAGTCGGCGGGTGCGAAGCAGGCCTCGGTCGCCCAGCTGCTTCAACGCCGCGTCCACGGTCGCCTCGCCGGCTCCGACGCACTGAGCCAGGTCCTTGCGGCTCAAGCCGCTGATGGCCACGCCGTCGCGGGTCCGTTCGCCGAGCGCTTGACCCCAGGCGAGGAGCTGACGGCACACCCTGGTGGGCACGTCCTGCGAGGCCAGGTTGATCTGGCGCTGATCCGCCCGGTGCAGGCGCTCGTACGCGATGCGACCGAGGACCAGCGGCAGCTCGGGATGTCGCCGCAGAAATTCCTTGAAGTCCCGGTGGTGGATCCTCGTCGCCTCGCACGCGGTGTGGGCCACGACCGTGGCGCTGCGGGGCTTCGACTCCATCACGCCTTGCTCGCCGATGAGCTCGCCCTTGCCGTAGAGGCCCGCGATCAGGTCGCGACCGTTGCCCGCCAGCTGGACCTTGACGAATCCGCGCTCGATGAGCAGGACGTGATCGCTCGGCCGGTCGACCAGCAGCAACAGCTCGTTGCGGTCGAATCCGGCGCGAGTGCCCAGTCCGCGCAGCTCGGCGCAGAGGTCCGCGCCCGCGTGGCTGACGAAACTGTCCTGTGCGGGCAGATAACCGGCATCGACGTCTTCTGCTGAGCCCCCATAGTCCACCCGGTGATCCTCCGTTGGCGATCGTGCGGACAGCTAGCGCTTTTCGAGCGATTGGTTGCCGCTGAACGGGTGGGCGTGGGCGACGAGCGGCGTTGAGGGGGGAGGGGATTTCACCTTGTCGGAGCAGTGGGTGGGTTCGTTTTTCCCTCCGCTGGGCGGTGTTTCGCTTTCGGGTTGTTGACGGTGGGGTTGTGCGATGCGACTATCGTCCGCACCACGCAGCCAGCCGTCGCCGATTTTTCGCTCGTGCACGTGCCTTTCCGGGTGCCGTTCTCCCGTCATTTCGCGCTGGAGCGATTCCTGCGTCGCCGTAGATTTCCGCTTGCCCGAGGGGAGGTCGGTCGATGGTGGTTTCCGGGCCGGCCAGGATCAGCGCTCCCGTCGGGTCGTTCTACCGGATGTCGGTGGAGGTGTTCCGCCACGGATTCCGGCGTCCCTTCCAGCTCCGGGAGTTCCTGCAGCAGTCGTGGATGATCGTGAGCGTGTCGGTGGTGCCGACGCTGCTGGTCGCCGTCCCGTTCTGCGTCATCGTCGTCTTCCAGCTCAACCAGCTGCTGACCGAGCTCGGGGCTGCCGACCTGGCCGGGGCCGGAGCGGGGCTGGCGGTGGTGCGGGAGATCGGGCCGATGGTCAGCGTCCTGGTCGTCGCCGGGGCGGGTGCGACGGCGATCTGCGCTGATCTGGGGGCGCGGAAGATCCGCGACGAGATCGCGGCGATGAGCGTGATGGGCCTGAATCCCGTGCAGCGACTCGTGGTTCCCCGAGTTCTCGCTTCCACGGTCGTGGCGCTGGCGCTCAACGGATTGGTCACCTTCGTCGGATTGGCGGGCAGCTTCCTGTTCTCGGTGCTCGTGCAGAATGCGAGCGCGGGCCTTTTCCTCGCGAATCTCACCCTTCTCACCGGAATCGATGATCTTCTGGTGAGCGAGTTGAAAGCGGCGGTCTTCGGATTGCTGTCCGGACTGGTCGCCTGCCACCTCGGCCTCAACGCCAAGGGTGGGCCGAAAGGCGTCGGCGATGCGGTGAACCAGACCGTCGTGTTCAGCTTCATCCTGCTGTTCGCCGCGAACTCGCTGATCACGGCCGTGTTCCTGCAGGCGAGGGGCTGACCGTGGCGATCGGGGAATCCGAGCGGGCCAAGGTGATCCGGGTACCGCTGCGCAAGCTGGAGGACACCGGCCGCCAGGTCGTCTTCCACGGCCGGGTCTACGCCTCGGTGCCGACCGCGCTCGTGCGCTACAAGCGCGAGGTGCTGCGGCTCATCGCCGAGGTCAGCCTCGGCACCGGCGGCCTCGCCGTCATCGGCGGGACGGTCGCGATCGTGGTGTTCATGACCGCCGCGATCGGCGTCGAGGTCGGTCTGCAGGGCTACTCCTCGCTGGCCAACGTCGGCGTCGAGGCGCTCGCCGGGTTCGTCTCCTCCTACGCCAACACGCGCGAGGCGGCGCCGGTCATCGCCGGGGTGGCGCTGACGGCCACGGTCGGTGCGGGCTTCACCGCGCAGCTCGGGGCGATGCGGATCAGCGAGGAGATCGACGCCCTGGAAGTGATGGCGGTCCGGTCGGTCCCGTACCTGGTGACGACCCGGATCATCGCCGGGTTCGTCGCCATCATCCCGCTGTACTCGCTGGCGGTGCTGGGTTCGTTCGCCGCGACACGGCTGGTCGTGACCGTCGCCTACGGGCAGTCCGGGGGCACCTACGACCACTACTTCAGCGCGTTCCTGGTGCCGTCGGACCTGCTGTGGTCGTTCGTCAAGGCGCTGGCCATGTCGGTCGTGGTGATGTCGGTGCACTGCTACCACGGGTTCGCGGCCAGCGGCGGCCCGGCGGGCGTGGGCCAAGCCGTGGGGAAGGCCGTGCGCGGCTCGCTGATCGGCGTGATGCTGGTCGACCTGCTGCTGGACCTGGCGATCTACGGTTCCGACTCCTCGGTCCACATCTCGGGGTGATGGCGGTGAACTGGAGGCACGTGCTGGCCGGCGCCGGGTTCGCGGTGCTGCTGGTGCTGCTGTCGGTGCTCTCGATCGCCCAGTACCACCGGGTCTTCGACCGCGTCGTGCCGATCACCGTCCTCGCCGACCGCTCGGGCCTGCTCATGGAACCGGGCTCACCGGTCAAGCTGCGCGGGGTCGAGGTCGGCTCGGTCAGCGAGGTCACCACCGACGGGACCGGAGCGCAGGTGAGCGTCGAGCTCGACCCCGACCACGCCGAGCGGGTACCGGCGGAGGTGTCGGCGAACCTCGTCCCGACGACGGTGTTCGGCGCCAAGTACGTCGAGCTGCGCGCCGGCCGGGACACCGGCGAGCACATCACCGCCGGGGCCGTCATCGACCGGGCGCGGGTGAACGTCGAGCTGGACCACACCTTCGACAACGTCGTGCGCACGTTGCAGCGCGTGCCGCCCAGCAAGCTCAACGCGGCCTTGACCTCGGTCTCGGGGGCGTTGCGGGGCAACGGTGAGCGCATCGGCGAGCTGATCACCGCCACCGACGACTACCTGCGCGCGTTCAACCCGCACCTGCCCGAGCTCGAAGCGCGCCTGCCGGAGATCGCCGCGGTCGCCGAGGACTACCGGGCCGTCGCCGACGACCTCACCGCCACCGCCGGCAACCTCGGCGGAACCAGCACCACCCTGGCCGAGCAGCACCGGGCGTTCGCGGCGTTCCTGCTGTCGCTGACCGAACTCGGCAACACCACCGGCGGACACCTGGAGCGGCACGGCGACCAGCTGGTGACCACGCTCGACACCCTCGCGCCCAGCACCGAGCTGCTGCGCCGCTACTCGCCGGTGGTGCCGTGCTTCTTCGGCGGGGTGGTGCGCAACGGCGAGCTCATCCGCGCGGTCACCGGAGGCCCGGAGTTCGGCGGCACGCACCCCAACGCGCACGTCACCGTCAGCCTGCTTCCCGGCGCTCCCGCCTACCAATACCCGGAGAACTTGCCCAAGACCGGCGTCGACACCGGCCCGCAGTGCCACGGACTGCCCGAGGTGCAAGGCATCCCGCCGTACGTCAACTACGACACCGGAGCCAACCCGTACTCCGGTCCCGACGAGACCGTCGCGATCAACCCGGACGTGCTCGCCGTCTACCTCTTCGGCCCGCTCTCGCCGATCGGAGGTGGCCGGTGAGGGGCGAGGTCGTCAAGCTGGCGGTGTTCTTCGCGATCGCCGCCCTCACCGCGGTCTACATCGGCGTCCTGCTGTCCGAAACCCGCAGCGCCGGAGCGGAAACGCAGGTGCGCGCGGTGTTCACCGACGTGTCGTACCTGGAGCCCGGTGACCCCGTGCGCGTCGCCGGGGTGCGGGTCGGTCAGGTCGACGAGCTGCGGATGCGGCCGGACGCGACGGTGCTGGTGACGATGTCGGTCTCCGGCGCCCCGCCGCTGACCGGCGGGACCCTCGCGGCGATCAAGTACCGCGACCTGGTCGGCAACCGCTACCTCGAACTCGCCGAAGGCGGGGGAGGGCCACCGCCGGCGGACGGGCTCATCCCGCTGGAGCGCACCCGCCCCGCGCTCGACCTCGACGTGCTGGTCGGCGGCTTCCAGCCGCTGTTCCAGGCCATGTCGCCGGAGCAGGTCAACCAGCTGTCCGGTTCGCTCATCCAGACCCTGCAGGGCGAGGCCGGGGCGCTGAACTCCTTCCTGACCTCCCTCGCCTCGGTCACCGGCACCCTCGCCGACCGCGACCGGCTCATCGGCGACGTCATCGGCAACCTCAACGCCGCGCTCGCCACGTTCGACGAGCACGACCGGCAGGTCTCCGACGTCATCGCGCAGACCCGGCAGCTGGTCGGCGGGCTGAGCGCCGACCGGCGGTCGGTCACCGGCGCCGTCGACCACCTCCACGGGCTGACCGCGGCCACCGCCGACCTGCTGCCGCGGCTGCGCCCCGACCTCAACGCCGAGATCGGTGACCTGCGAACCCTCTCCGGCACGCTCAACGCCCACGACGAGCAGCTGCGCACCGCGCTGCGCGAACTGCCCGAGGCGTACGGCCGGATCGGCCGCATCGGCGTGAACGGCAACTTCTTCAACGCCTACCTGTGCAGCGTGCGAGTCCGGACCAGCGCCCCCACCGGTGGATACCTCTACACGCCGTGGATCGACAGCGACGTGCGCCGCTGCGCCGAGGAAGCGGGGAACTGACATGACCGATTCGCGGCTCGGCGTGATCGGCTCGGTGCTGATCGCGATCGCCGTGCTGTTCTCGCTCAGCGGCGACGCGATCTCGCCGCTGCTGGCCGGACGCGGGCTGCACGCGGTGTTCGCCGAGGCCGGGGGACTGGTCGAAGGCGATCCCGTCGTCGTGTCGGGCATGACCGTCGGTCGCGTCGAGGGCGTCGAGCTGCGCGACACCGACGTGCTGGTCTCCTTCACCGTCGACGAGCCCGGCCTGCGGGTGGGCGAGGCCAGCACCGCCGCGATCAAGGCCCAGAGCGCGCTCGGGGAGAAGGCGCTGAGCCTCGCCCCGGCCGGGCCCGGCGAGCTCCCCGACGACGCGCAGATCCCGCTGTCGCGCACCCTCGCGCCCTTCGACGTCACCCAGGCGCTGCAGGGCCTGACCGATCAGACCTCGCGGCTGGACACCGAGCGGCTCACCGCGGCCATCGACACCGTCGCCGGAACGCTGGAAGGAACCGCGCGCAGCGTCCCCGGAGCGCTGACCGGGCTGCGGCGGCTGGCCGAGAGCGTCAACTCCCGCGACACCGAGCTGCGCTCCCTGCTCGAGCACTCGCGGGCCACGACGCGAGTTCTGGCGCAACACGATTCGGACCTGCGCGCGATCTTCGACGAGGGAACGGTGCTGCTGGCGGCGCTCAACGAGCGCCAGGTCGCCATCGAACGGCTGCTCGCCGACCTGACCACCACCGCCGACCAGCTCGACGCGCTCGCGCGGGAGAACGACGCGCAGCTGCGGCCGGCGCTGACCGAGCTGCACTCGGTGCTGGCGATCCTGCGGGAGAACCGCGACAACATCACCGCCGCGCTGCACGAGGCCGTGCCGATGCTGCGCACGCTCGGCGAGGTGGTCTCCACGATGCCCGCCCTGGACGCCTACTTCGCCAACATCCCGCCGACCAACGCGGTTCCAGGTCTGCAGCAACTGCTCGGGAGGGGGATCCGATGAACCGCCGAGCCCTGGCGATCCTGTGCGCGGTGCTGTTCGTGGCCGCCGCTGCCCACCTGCTGTCCGGCGATGGGCAGAAGCACGCCACCGCGCACTTCGCGAGCGCGAGCGGCATCCACGTCGGTGACGAGGTGCGGGTGCTGGGCGTGCGGGTGGGGGAGGTCGAGGAGATCGTGCCCGAGGGCACGGGCGTGCGGGTGCGCTTCGGCTACGACGCCGATCGCGCGGTCCCCGCCGAGACCTCCGCCGCCCTGGTCGCGCCGAGCCTGGTCAGCGGCCGGTACTTGCAACTCGCGCCGGTGTACCGGGGCGGGCCGGTGCTCGCCGACGACGCCGAGATCCCGCGATCGCGGACCCTGGTGCCCGCGGAGTGGGACCGGACCAACGCCGAACTCACCGAACTGGCCAAGGCGCTCGGGCCCGGCGGGGCCAACCGCGACGGCGCCGTGTCCCGCGCGATCGAGGCGGGAGCCGCCAACCTGGGCGGCAACGGGGCCGAGTTCCGCTGCACGCTCGACGCGCTCGCCGGGACCTCCACCACGGTCGCCGCGGGCAGCGAGGACCTGTTCGGCAGCCTGCGCGACCTCGACGAGTTCACCTCGAACCTCAACGCGAGCCAGGAGCGGCTGCGGGCCTTCTCCACCCAGCTGGCCTCGATCAGCGCCCTCGCCGAGGGCAACCGCGCGAGCCTCGGCCAGGCGCTGGCCTCCTCCGACCGGGCGCTGGGCACGATCATCGACTTCACCCGCACCCACCAGCAGCAGCTCGGCGACACCGTCGGTTCGCTGCGCGACGTCACCGCCACGCTGGCCGCGAGCCGCGCCGACCTCGCCGAGGTCCTGCACATCGCGCCGCAGTCGCTGGCCAACCTCTACAACGTCTACGAACCGGTCACCGGGTCGGCCAGCACGCGGGTGCAGATCCCCTACACCGCGAGCCTGTCCACCTTCAGCTGCCAGATGGTGTTCTCCGCCGGCGGCACCATCGACGACTGCCGGGCCGCGCTGGACCCGCTGCTGCGACCCCTGGACGCACCGCACCTGCCGGTCGGCCTGGACCCGCTGCACCGCCCCGGCAACCCGCACCAGCAGCCGCCACCGGGAGGGCCGTGATGCGCCTGATCGCCCTCCTGCTGACCACCGGCCTGCTGGCGGGGTGCGCGGTCGACAGCGCCCAGATGGTGCCGCTGCCGGGCGGACCGGGCAGCGGCGGCGACGCGCAACGCGTGGTGGTGCGCTTCGCCAACGTCGCCAACCTGGTGCCGCGCTCGGAGGTCAAGGTCGACGACGTCACCGTCGGCGCGGTCCGCAGCATCGGCCTGCACGGCTGGCAGGCGCAGGTGGAGATCAGCCTGGACCCGGGCGTGGTGCTGCCCGCCAACGCCGTGGCCCACATCGGGCAGAAGAGCCTGCTCGGCGCCCAGTACGTCGAGTTGGCCTCCCCGCCCGACCCGGTGGGACGCCTCGCCGACGGTGATCTCATCCCCGCCGAGCGCACCAACCGCTACCCGGGCACCGAGGAGCTGCTGGCCGCCCTGTCGCTGTGGCTCAACGGCGGGGGACTGCGCCAGGTCCGGGAGATCACCGACGAGCTCAACCGGGCGCTGAGCGGGAACGAGCAGCAGGCTGCTGACCTCATCCACCGGCTCGACGTCCTCGCCCGCTCCGCCGACGAGCAGAAGGCGCAGATCGTCCGCTCCCTCGAAGCCGTCGACGGCCTCGCCGCCCGGCTGCGCGCGAACTCCGAGCGGTTGGGCCGCGCCTTCGACGAGCTGGGCCCGGGAATCCGCGTCCTCAACGAGCAGCGCGACGCGTTGCGCTCGGCCCTGGACGCCTCCAGCAGGCTCGGCGCCGTCGGAACCGACGTGCTCGACCGCTCCCGCGACGACCTGCTGGCGACGGTCCACGACCTGCGCCCGACGCTGCACCAGCTCGTCGCGGCCGGCGACAGCGTCCCGAAATCCCTGGACACGCTGGGAACCCTGCTGTTCCCGCTGAGCACGTACAAGAAGATCGTGCGCGGCGACTTCCTGAACCTGGCGGTGACCCTGGACCTCTCGGTCCCGAGCCTGGAAACCGGGTTGCTGGCCGGCACTCCCGTCGAGACGGTCTTCGACGCCGCCCGCACCGCCCTGCAGGCCACCGACCCGATCCGCGGCCCGCTGGGCATCGGATCGCCCGTCGAGCAGCCACCTCCGTCGCCGCCACCGGCGAACCCGCCGCCGGACCCGGCCCTGCCGCTGCTCGGCGATCTGCTGGGAGGCGGCTGATGCTCACCAGACGGGTGCGGCTCCAGCTCGCGGCCTTCGCCGTGCTCACCGTGTTCGGCGTGAGCACGGTGCTGGTCAACTACCTCGACCTGCGACAGCTCCTGGGCTTCGGGCAGTACGAGGTCACCGCCGTGTTCACCGACGCCACCGGTCTGCACCCGGGCGCGATGGTCGGCTACCGGGACGTGGAGATCGGCAAGGTGCGTTCGATCGACCTCGGCGACGGCACCGCGGTGGCCACGCTCGGCATCGACGACGACGTCCGCGTCCCCGCGCGTGTGAGCGCCGCGATCCGCAGCAAGTCCGCGATCGGGGAGCAGTCGGTCAACCTCACCCCGGCCGGCGACGGACCGCCCTGGCTCGAACCCGGCGACCGCATCACCGACACGACGACGCTGCCGCGCACCGACGAGCTCATCACCAGCCTCGACGACCTCGCCGCTTCCATCCCGCAGGAGGAGCTCAACGTCGTCCTCGACGAGCTGACCACCGGACTGCGAGGCGAGGAAGCGCAGGTCACGACGCTCCTGGAGAACACCAGGACGGTGCTGCACCAGGCCGGGCTCGACCTCGAACCCACGGTCGGGCTCATCACCGAGCTCGGGCCGTTCCTGCGCACCCAGCGCGACATCGCACCCGAGACCCGTTCCGCGCTGCGGGATCTCGCCTCGTTCACCGACCAGCTGCGGCGCAGCGACGGCGACCTGCGCGGTGTCCTGACCCGCACGCCGCCCGCGGCTGAGGAGTTGATCGGCCTGCAGGACCGGCTGATGCCGGCGCTGCCGCACCTGCTCGCCGACCTCGACGCCACCGGGCAGGTGATCCGGACCCAGCTGCCCGGCGTCTCCCAGACCCTGGTGCTCTACCCGGCGATGACCGCGGCGCTGCAACGCGTGGTCCAGCAGCCCGGTGCCGCGCCGGGCAGCGCCCACCTGGGCATCCGCTTCTCCGTCAACAGCACCCCGCCCTGCTACTCGGGCTACACGCCGATGTCGCAGCAGCGCTCGTTCGACGACGAATCGCCCGCGCGGACACCACCGGACCAGCACTGCGAGGTCGCGCCCGATGACCCCCGGTCGGTCCGCGGAGCGCGGAACTACCCGTGCGCCAACGATCCCGGCCGCCGCGGACCGACGGCGGCCGCGTGCGGGGCGCGACCGGAGGAGGTCGTGGCCTCCTACGACCCGAGCACCGGCAACGCGATGCTGCCCGACGGTCATCTGCTGGTGCTCGGTGATGTGAGCGAACAACGGGGAGGGAAGCCGGCGACATGGCACGATCTGCTGCTCAAGTGAAGCGCACCGGTGGCCTGGCGGTGGCGACGCTGCTGCTGATCGGGCTCGCCGCGCTGGGCGCCCACTTCCACAACGCGGCCGAAGCCGCCGCCGAGAGGGACGAATCCGACCGTCAGGCGGTCGCGGTCGCACGGCAGGCCGCGCTGGCGCTGACCAACATCAGCGCGCAGACCGTCGACCAGGACTCCCAACGCCTGACCGCGCTGGCGACCGGTGACTTCAGGGAGCAGTTCGCCCAGCAGAGCACGGCGTTCCGCGACATCGTCACCGGCTCGAAGGTGACCTCCCGGGGTGAGGTGGTGGAGGCGGCGCTGTCGAGCTCCGACGGCACGACGGCGATCGCGCTCGCCGCGGTGCGGGCGACCGTCGGCAACGCGGCCTCACCGGAGGGCCGGCAGCGCCAGTACCGGCTGCGGATCACCTTGGAGAAGACCGGCGAGACCTGGCTCGTCGCCAACCTGGAGTTCGTGCCATGACCACCACCGCAGACGCCGTCGAAGAGCGGGAAGCCGCCGAGAGGCCGGGCCGCCGCCGGATCGCCACCGCGCTGGTCGTGGTGGTGCTGCTGGCGGCCACCGCCGCCGTCGTGGTCCTGCACCAGCGGCAGGACGCCGCCGCGCGGGTCGCCGCAGCTCGCACCGCGGCCACCGAGGTGGCGACCCGGCGCATCCCCGAAGTGCTCAGCTACAGCCACGAATCGCTCGACCGCGACCTGGCCGCCGCCGAGCGCGCGGTGACCGGCGGATTCGCCCGGGACTACCTCGAGCTCCAGCGCACCGTGATCCGTCCCGCCGCCGTCCGCGACCGGATCAGCACGCGCACCACGCTGTCCGCGCTCGGGGTGGTCACCGCCACCGACCGGAAGGTGGTGCTGCTGGCGTTCATCAACCAGCTCACCACGAGCAGCCGCCAACCGGCTCCGCTGATCGAGGGGGCTCGCATTCGGGTGACCCTGGAGAAGGTGGGCGACGACTGGCTCGTATCCACTCTGGACACCGTGTGAACTGGTATTCCATCGCTCGGAATCCGCCGCGTCCATGACAGCGGAGATGAGACCCCGATCATGTACCAGTGCTGCTGTGATGTTGACCCCGCCGTGGCGCGGTGCGAGTATCGGTGGGTCGACGTTTCCGCCACGAGCCGTGTCAGAGCCCGTTCCGCTGAGTTCACGAGCTGATCCCCCTCTTGTCGTTCACCGAGGTTGTTCCCCGCTCAGGCCGTCCTCAGGGCGGAGGTGGTCGCTCGACGGTCGGCCGAAAACTCGGCAGGACCACGCCGTTCTTCCAAAGGGGGAGGAGCAGCAATGGTTTTCCAGCTGGAGAAGGTCAACGAAGCGATACGACGGCGGGTTCCGCCGCTCACCTCGATGCCGCTGCCGCGCTCGGTCGATCAGCGCATCTTCGAAAAGCAGTGGCCCGTCACCGAACTCGCGCCACCACCGCCCGGCAGCGGGCTCAAGCCGGTGCTCGGCGACGCCGGAGCACCGCTGATCGGCCACTCGCTGGACTTCATGCGCTACGGTCCCGCGTTCGCGCTGCGCCGTTTCGAGCTCTACGGCCCGGTCTCCTGGGCCTACTCGCTCGGCCAGCGCATGGTCACCCTCGGCGGCCCGGAAGCCACCTCGGCCGCCTTGGTCAACAAGGACAAGGCGTTCTCCCAAGGCGGGTGGCGCAAGCTCATCGACAGGTTCTTCCACCGCGGCCTGATGCTGCTGGACTTCGACGAGCACCTCGGGCACCGGCGCATCATGCAGCAGGCCTTCACCCGGCAGCGCCTCACCGGCTACGTCGACCAGATGGGCCCGACGCTGCGCGAAGGCGTCACCGCCTGGGGCGGGCAGGACAAGACCCGGCTGTACTGGCTGCTCAAGCAGCTGACACTCGACGTGGCGACCCGGGTGTTCATGGACCGGCGCAGCGGTCAGGAGGCCGACCGCGTCAACCGCGCCTTCGTCGACTCGGTGCGCGCGGCCACCGCCGTGGTGCGCTACCCCGTCCCGGGCGGGCGCTGGGCGGCCGGTCTGGCCGGGCGCAAGCTGCTGGAGCGCTACTTCGCCGACAACATCGGGACCGCCCGCGCGGTCGAGGGCGACGACCTGTTCTCCGCGCTGTGCCACGCCCGCAGCGAGGACGGCGAGCGGTTCGGCGACGACGACGTCATCAACCACATGATCTTCCTGATGATGGCCGCCCACGACACCTCCACCATCACCAGCTCCGCCGTGGCCTACTACCTGGCCAAGCACCCCGAGTGGCAGGAGCGCGCCCGCGCCGAGTCGCTGGCGATGGGGGAGGAGATCCCCGACATCGAGGCGCTGGAAAAGCTCGAAACGCTGGACCTGGTGATCAAGGAGGCGCTGCGGCTGGTGGCGCCGGTGCCGTCGATGGTGCGCGAGACCGTCCGCGACACCGAAGTGCTGGGCCACCACGTGCCCGCGGGCACGATGGTCGGAGTCTCGCCGCTGGTCAACCACTTCTCGCCGGACCACTGGACGAGCCCGTTCGACTTCGACCCGGAGCGCTTCGCCGAGCACCGCCGCGAGGACAAGTCTCACCGCTTCGCGTGGATGCCCTTCGGCGGCGGGGCGCACAAGTGCATCGGCCTGCACTTCGGGACGCTGGAGGTGAAGCTGCTGCTGCACGAGATGCTGCGCGCCTACACCTGGAGCGTTCCGGGCGACTACGAGGTCAAGTGGGACTACGTGTCGCTGCCGGTCCCGGTCGACGGGCTGCCGGTGCGGCTGCGCCGGAGGTGATGTTCGCTTCGTCGCGTTCCCGGCTCGATCTCCGCGGGGTCGGCCTCGCTCCTCGGCGTGGCCGGGTCCGCGCGCGCATGCGCGGTGGGCGGTTGTGGTCCGAACCAGCCCAAGATCGAAGTCCGCGTCGCCCGGTCGGTTCGGACCACAACCGCACGGGGGTCACCCGAACGACGCTCCGATGAGGGGGAGGGCGCGGAGGTCGTCGATGGTGAAGGTCAGGCCGGCGAGGGCGCAGGTGGCGCGCATGGTCACCGCGTAGTCGAACTGACCGGGTTCCAGGTCCTCGTCCTCGACGACGCCGGCCGCCTCGAACGCCGCGCGCAGCTCCTCGGGGAAGTCGTCGAGGTCGTCCTCGACCAGGTCGTCGACGTTGATCCAGACGACCTCCTCACCGTCGACGAAGTACGTCATGCTCGCGTCGGCGTTGATGGTGAACACGCTGGTCGCCGCGGTGCGGCCGGACGCCGACAGCGCCGCGGTCGCTTCGTCGAAGGTGTGCCCGGCGTCGTCGTAGACGAACGTCCAGTCGCCGACCCGCCCGGCCAGCAGCGCCGCCGCGGTGCCGGGCTCGATACCCAGGGCCGTGCCCGGCAGCGAAGTCCAGTCGTCGGGCTTGGAGGAGGGCAGCTGGCAGGGCTGGACGAGGTGCGGCTTGGCGCCGATGGCCTCCAGCGCGGCCTCGGGGTCGAGGCCGCGGACGACGTGCAGGACGTGGTTGGGATCCGCGCAGGCCAGTTCCGTGATCCACTTCGGATCGCCGTCGTCGTCCAGTGCGTTCGGTGCAAAACCTGGTACGGGCACGGATGTCTCGCTCCCGGTCGCTGATCGTGTGCGGGGGTTCCCGCACCCATGACACGTGCGACGATGCGGATCCGGATCACTCGGGATGGTGATGAAGGGCCGCTTTGACTTGATTAGTTCAAGAAAATGCGGCAGGCTGCAGGGCGTGACGACGACTGCGGACTACGAGCGCATGTTGCGCGAGGCATCGCTGCGTGTGACGCGACCTCGGGTGGCAGTGCTGTCCGCAGTGCACGACAACGCGCACGCCGACACCGATTCGATCATCGGACAGGTTCGCCACGACCTGCCCAAGGTGTCTCACCAGGCCGTCTACGACGTCCTGCGCGCGCTCACCGTCGCGGGCCTGGTGCGCCGGATCCAGCCGATGGGTTCCGTGGCCCGCTACGAGGCGCGGGTTGGCGACAACCACCACCACGTCGTGTGCCGGTCGTGCGGCGAGATACACGACGTCGACTGCTCCGTGGGCGCCGCGCCTTGCTTGGAGGCGTCGGACTCCCACGGCTTCGTCATAGACGAGGCAGAGGTCATCTACTGGGGGCTCTGCGCAGCCTGCGCCCCCGAATCCGCTGAAGAACTGCACTGAAATTCGGAAGGATTCCCGTGTCTGACAGCCCTGACACCCAAGAGACGAACCAAACCGGTGGTTGCCCGGTCGCGCACGGGGGCCTCACTCACCCCACCCAGGGTGACGCCAACCGCGACTGGTGGCCGAACCGGCTCAACCTGAAGATCCTCGCCAAGCAGCACCCGAACAAGAACCCGCTGGGCGAGGACTTCGACTACGCCGCCGAGTTCAAGACGCTGGACCTGGCCGCGGTCAAGAAGGACATCCAGGACGTCATGACGGACTCCAAGGACTGGTGGCCGGCCGACTTCGGCCACTACGGCCCGCTGATGATCCGGATGGCCTGGCACTCCGCGGGCACCTACCGCATCAGCGACGGCCGCGGTGGCGCCGGTGGCGGTCAGCAGCGGTTCGCCCCGCTGAACTCCTGGCCGGACAACGTCAGCCTGGACAAGGCCCGCCGCCTGCTGTGGCCCGTCAAGCAGAAGTACGGCCGCAAGATCTCCTGGGCGGACCTGATGGTCCTCACCGGCAACGTCGCGCTCGAGTCGATGGGCTTCAAGACCTTCGGCTTCGGCGGCGGCCGCGTCGACGACTGGGAGCCCGAGGACGACGTCTACTGGGGTGCCGAGACCACCTGGCTGGGCAGCGACAAGCGCATCTCGACCGAGTCGGGCGAGCGCGAGCTGGAGCGTCCGCTGGGCGCCACCCACATGGGTCTGATCTACGTCAACCCGGAGGGTCCGGAGGGGCAGCCCGACCCGGTGGCCGCCGCGCGCGACATCCGCGAGACCTTCGGCCGGATGGCGATGAACGACGAGGAGACCCTCGCGCTGATCGCCGGTGGTCACACCTTCGGCAAGACCCACGGTGCCGCCCCCGACTCCCACCTGGAGGCCGAGCCGGAGGGCGCCGGTCTCGAGTCTCAGGGCCTGGGCTGGAAGAACAACTACGGCACCGGCAAGGGCGCCGACACCATCACCAGCGGCATCGAGGTCACCTGGACCTCCACGCCCACCAAGTGGACCACCAACTTCCTGTGGAACCTGCTCAGCTTCGAGTGGGAGGTCTACCAGGGACCGGGCGGTGCCTGGCAGTGGCGTCCGAAGGGCGGCGCGGGCGAGGGCACCGTGCCCGACGCGCACGACCCGTCGAAGCGGATCGCGCCGAACATGCTGACCACCGACATCGCGCTCAAGGTCGACCCGATCTACGGGCCGATCGCGCGCCGCTTCATGGAGAACCCGGACGAGTTCGCGGACGCCTTCGCCCGCGCCTGGTTCAAGCTGACCCACCGCGACATGGGTCCGAAGTCGCTGTACCTCGGCCCGGAGGTCCCGGAAGAGGACCTGATCTGGCAGGACCCGTTGCCGGCCAACGACAACGACACCCTGTCCGATGAGGACATCAAGTCGCTCAAGGCCAAGATCCTGGAGACCGGCCTGACCGTGTCGCAGCTGGTGTCCACCGCGTGGGCCTCGGCTTCGACCTTCCGCGGCAGCGACAAGCGGGGCGGCGCCAACGGTGCTCGCATCCGCCTGGAGCCGCAGCGGAACTGGGAGGTCAACAACCCGGACCAGCTGGCAGGCGTGCTCTCGGCCCTGGAAGGCGTGCAGCAGTCCTTCGGCAAGAAGGTCTCGCTGGCCGACCTGATCGTGCTCGGCGGTTCCGCCGCGATCGAGAAGGCCGCCGCCGACGCGGGTTCCAGCATCGAGGTGCCCTTCACCCAGGGTCGCGTCGACGCCGGTGAGCAGCACACCGACGCGGACTCCTTCGACGCGCTGGAGCCCATCGCCGACGGTTTCCGCAACTACTCCAGCAAGGCCGCGGAGCTCCCCGCCGAGTACAGCCTCATCGACCGGGCCAACCTGCTCACCCTGAGCGCCCCGGAGCTGACGGTCCTCATCGGTGGTCTGCGCGTGCTGGGTGCGAACTACGACGGTTCGAACCACGGCGTGTTCACCGACAAGCCGGGCGTGCTGAGCAACGACTTCTTCGTCAACCTGCTCGACATGGCCTACACGTGGCGGTCCACTTCGGACGACAAGTCCACCTACGAGGCCACCGACGCGTCCGGTGAGGTCGTCTGGACCGGTACTCGCGCCGACCTGGTCTTCGGTTCGAACTCCGAGCTGCGCGTGCTGGCGGAGGTCTACGCCTCGGCCGACGGCAAGGAGAAGTTCGTCGAGGACTTCGTCAAGGCCTGGGTCAAGGTCATGAACCTCGACCGCTACGACCTGGTCTGATCCTCAGATCAGCGTCCGCGGTCGCTCTGCTTCGAGCGCGGGCTGAGTCCCGCGCTCGAAGCAGCGGCTCACGCCGTGGTGAGGCCCCGTCCTGTTCAGGGCGGGGCCTTTCCCCGTCTCGGGACTACTTCTTCTTGCGGGTGACCCAGATGGTGATGGTGGCGCGGACGACGACCTGGTCCTTCTTGTCGTAGACGTTGACCGGGACGTCGATCTCCCGGCCCTCGTCGCCGAACTCCGGGATGGCGTCGAGCTCCGCGACCGCGCGCAGGCTCGTCTCGGCCTTGGCGAGGTACTCGACGTTCATCTTCTTCGGCAGCCAGCGGTGCGAGGTGGGCACGGTGGCCTCGGCGACCATGCCCATCGCGACCTCGGCGAGGTTGCACGCGGCGATGGCGTGGTAGGTGCCGATGTGGTTGTGCACGCCCCACCACTTCGGCGAGGTGACCACGCAGCGGCCCGGCTTCATCTCCTGGATCATCGGCAGGATCGTCCGGAAGTAGGGCGCCTTGAGGGCCACGCTCAGCGAGAACAGCCCGCGGCCGCCGAAGACCCGGGAGGCCTTGTTCCAGAGCGCGAAGGTCGGAGTCAGGGAGCTCATGACCCGAGAGCGTATATTACCCGCCAGTAACCTCCGTGGACCTGGTGCGCCACGTCACTCAGCTCAGGAACCGCCGCGCCAGCTTCGCCGCACCTCGCAGCACGCCCCCGGACTCGCCCGGCGGCGGCGGAGGCGGCAGCGGCCGGTCACCGGGACGCGGCGCGGTGCCGGCGAACTGCATCGCCCGGTACGGCCAGTTGCGCTCGGTGTTCCACTGGCTGACGACCAGGTGCAGGTCGTCGAGCGTGGACCCGGGGACGATGTAGCCGCCGTAGAGCTGGGCGACGTGACCGGCTCCGTGGTCCTCGCAACCCCACGCGCAACCGTGCAGGACCGTGCCGCGGACCGCCTCGTAGAGGTTCGACGTCGGCTCGTCGATGTTGAGCACGTCCACCCGGTAGTCACCGGCGTTGAAAAGCGCCAGGAGCCAGCGGTTCTCGACCTTGCGCAGGCACAGCTCGCCGTAGGAGCCGGTGAGCGCCACCGTCGGCGGGTTGTGCCACGCCCACTGGCCGTCCCGGAAACCCCAGCCCTGCCACGCGCCGGGATCGGTGATCCGCTCGGCGGGCACGCGCTGCAGGATCAGGCCCTTGTCGCGCTGGAAACCGGTGGAGAAGGCGTAGACGAAACCGTCGTCGCCGAGCTCCCAGGTCAGCATCTGGAACAGGCCGCCGTGCGCGTCGCCGGGCCAGGTGGCCCCGGTGTGCTCCCAGGTCTCGCCGTTGTCGGTCGAGCGGTGGATCTCCGTCCAGTGCACGTTGCCGAGCCCCTGGCACACCATCACGTGCAGGAACATCTCGCGGCCGATGGTGATGAGGTCGGTGGGCAGCACGGTGCTGACCGGGCGTCCGTGGATCATCGAGTCGTGCTCGTAGGGCAGGGCCTGGTCGGCGTAGTCGCTGCGCGGTCCGTACGAGCCCGTCCAGCGGATGCCGCTCAGCGCGCTGGCGGCGTCGCCGAAGACCACGACCGGCGAGCGCCAGCCCGGCCCGCCGACGCCGGCGCGGTCGAAGGTGTCGCCGAACACCGCCACCAGCCGGCCGTCCGGTGCGACCGCGGTGACCCCCAGATCGGTGCCGCCGATGCCCAGGTGGTCGGTGATTCCCGGTCCGGTGAGGTCCTTGACCTTGCGCAAGCCGTTGCCCTTCGTCCGCTTTCGTCCTTCATCCCGACGGTACGTGCTGCAGCTCGGTGGCGGCGTGGTGGCGGAGCTCGTTGATCAAGTGGTGCACGATCGCGGGCGCGTTCTCCCGGTGCAGGCAGGTGAGCACGCGGGAACCGGGATCGGCGATGGCGCTGCTGATCCGCACCTTCGGCGACGGGTTCTGGCGCAGCGTCAGCGACGGGATGATCGTCGCGCCCAACCCGTGCGCCACCAGCCCGAGCAGCGTGGGCGCCGTGCCGGTGCCGATGTCGTAGGAGTCCAGTTCGAGCCCGTGCTCGCGGCACATCCGCTCCAGGTGGCGGCGGGTCGCGGGGCCGAACGACGTGGTGATCCACCGCCGCGCCAGCAGCGTCGCCGGTTCGGCGTCCGACGGCCACGTGGCGGGCACGACGACGCGGAACGGATCGCGCATCAGGTCCACCTCGACCACGCCGGGAGGGCGTTCCGGCCCGTCGGCGCCGGGGCGCTCGCTGAGGATCAGGTCCAGCTCACCGGTGGCGAGGGCGTGCAGCCGCTCGGACTCGGAGATCTCGTAGACGTGCGGGTCCAGCGCCGGGTTCGCCGCCGCCATCCGCATGGCCACCGGCGCCCCCAGCTCGCTGATCGCCACCGAGAAACCCCCGATCCGCAACGGGCCCGCCGGTCCCTCGCGGAACTGCTCCATGTCCCGCTCCGCCTCGGCCAGCGCTTCGGCGACCCGGCCGGCGTGATCGGCGAGCGCGTTGCCCGCCGGGGTGAACCGGATGGTCCTGCCGCCGCCGCGCTGCTCCCGGTCCACCAGGTCGATGCCCAGCTCGTTCTCCAGCTTGGTGAGGTGCTGGGACACCCCGGAGGGCGTCAGGTGCAGCAGCCGGGCGGCCGCCAGCACGCTCCCGGTCCGGCGAACGGTGCGCAGGAGCAGGAGGCGTCGCGGGTCCACGGGCATTCAGCGAGGCTAACCCAGTGCTCCAGAACAAGTAACTTTCGCTGATGTCGAATCCGGTGAACACTGGGTCCTCGTGAAGCCACAACAGCCCGACCAGGCCTACCGAGCGGCTCGGGACACCGTGCTCATCGCGGCGCGGCAGACCGGCGCCGACGCCCTGGGCGACGACGTCTACTGGACGCTCGGGTCGCTGCGCCAGCTCCTGACCTCGCTCGACGCCGCGCTCGGCAGCTTCGGGGACGGACTCGTGGACCGCGCGTGCGCGGGTGAGCTCAACAACGTCGAAGGCCCCTTCACCGGCGATCCCGTCGAATCCGCCCTCACCGCGAACCACTGGCTGGACCGCGCCCGGACCCACCTCGCCGAAGCCCGCGACGCCGCCGACAACGCCCACATCGCCATCGCGGGCATGGCCCGGTCGCGCTGACGCGGAGCGGGCGAGGCCCGATTCCAGTGGAAATCCGGGTCCCGATTTCCACTGAGATGTCAGGGTGCCTCGGTCAGACCCGCGTAGAGGTCGGGACGGCGTTCGGCGAGCTGGGTGTTGACCCGCCTGGCAGCGCGGGTGGCCGCGGGGTCGACGCGGGCGAAGAGCAGCTCCTCGCCGCTGCCCGCGCGGGCGAGCTCGGTGCCGTCGGGAGCGATCAGGCACGTCTTGCCGATGTAGCTGAGCTCGTCCTCGCGCCCGCAGCGGTCGACGTAGGCGACGTGCATCTGGTTCTCGTAAGCCCGTGCCGGGACCAGGGTTTCGGCCACGATGTCCTCCGGCGGCAGCAGCGCGGTCGGCACGACCAGGAACTCGGTGCCCGCCAGTGCGTGGGCGCGCGCCGGTTCGGGGAACTCGATGTCGTAGCAGATCAGCAGGCCGATGCGGACGCCGTCGAAGTCGGCCTGCACGACCGGCACGTCACCGGGCTGGAAGTGCTTCTGCTCCATCGGGCCGTACAGGTGGGTCTTGCGGTAGGCCGCGAGGAGTTCACCGGTGGTCGAGATCAGGAACGACGTGTTGTGGACGGCACCGCCGACGCGCTCGGGATTGCCGTAGACGATCCCGATCCCGTGCTCGTCGGCGATGCGGCGGACGCGCCTGCCAACGGGTCCGTCGGCGGGCTCGGCGAGCCGTTCGATGTCGGCGCCGATGTTGTAGCCGGTCACCGACATCTCCGGGCACACCAGCAGCCGGGCGCCTCCGGCTGCGGCGCGGCGCGCGACCTCGTCGAGGCGCGACAGCGCCGCCTGCGGAGTGTGGCGTTCGAGCGGACCCTGGTCCAGTGCGACGGTGAGCATCAATCCGACAGACTAGAGCGCCGCCGCCCGTAAGCGAAGTAGATGAGCAGTCCGGCCAGCATCCAGGCGCCGAAGGCCACCCACGTCGCCGCGCCCAGGCTCAGCATCAGGTAGCAGCAGGACAGCACGCCCAGCAGCGGGACCAGCGGGACCAGCGGTGCCCGGAACGAGCGCGGCAGCTCCGGGTTGCGCCGTCGCAGGACCACGACCGCCAGGTTGACCAGCGCGAACGCGAACAGGGTGCCGATGCTGGTGGCATCGGCGAGCTCACCGAGCGGCACCACCGCCGAGAGGACCGCGATGAAGCCAGACACCAGCAGGGTGTTCGCGCGCGGGACCCCGGTCCGCTCGTCGACCCGGGAGAACAGGGGAGGGGCCAGCCCGTCCCGCGACATCGAGAACAGGATCCTGGTCTGCCCGTACAGGACGGTGAGGACCACGCTGGCCACCGCCACGATCGCGCCCGCCGACAGCAGGATCGACCCGGTCGTGCCGCCGAGCACCTTGCTCAGCGCAGCCTCGGTGCCCTCGAAGAGCGTCCAGTGCATCGCGCCCACCGCGGCCAGCGCGACCAGGCAGTACAGCACCGTGACCAGCACCAGCGACAGCATGATCGCGCGCGGCAGGTCGCGCTGCGGGTCGCGGGCCTCCGAACCGGCGGTGGAGGCGGCGTCGAAACCGATGTAGGAGAAGAACAGCTTGCCGGCCGCCGCGCTCACCCCGCCCATGCCCAGCGGCAGCAGCGGCGAGTAGTTGCCGTCCTGCACGGCGGTGAACGCCAGCGCGCAGAACAGCACCAGCGTCGCCGTCTTGATCAGCACCATCGCGGTGTTGATCCGCGCGCTCTCCCGGGCCCCGCCCAGCAGCGCCACCATCGCCAGGACCACCACGACGGCGGCCGGCACGTTGAGGATTCCGCCGTCGCCCGGCGGCGAGCTCAGCGATTCGGGCAGCGACACGCCCGCGACCAGGTGCAGGAGCTCGTTGACGTACTGCCCCCAGCCGACCGCGACCGCGGCCACCGAGACGCCGTACTCCAGCATCAGGCACCAGCCGCACACCCAGGCGGCCAGCTCGCCCATGGTCGCGTAGGCGTAGGAGTAGGACGATCCGGCGACCGGGATCATGCCCGCGAGCTCGGCGTAGGACAGCGCCGAGAGCAGTGCGGTGACACCGGCGATGACGAACGCCAGCGCCACACCCGGTCCGGCCAGCGGCACGGCTTCGCCCAGGACCACGAAGATCCCGGTGCCCAGCGTGGCGCCGACGCTGAGCATGGTCAGCTGCCACAGCCCCAGCGAACGCCGCAGCGAGCCGCCCTGGCCCTGCCCGCTGTCGGCGACGAGGTCCGCGATGGGTTTGCGACGCATGAGCTGCGCCCCCACGCCGTTCCTCGGTCCGCGCGACGGCGCGAGAGCGTCCTCCACCACGAATTCCTCCACTGTGGACGCCACGATGCGCCCGGTTCGATGTGAACTGCCACACCACGCTGGCGGGCAACGTTAGCGAGGCAACCGTGTACAGAGAAGCCGCAATCGTTGCGGAGGGAGCCGCCTGGCGTTCGAACGTTGCGGCATCCGGAAACACCGGTGAGAACGCCGCCTCGGGTCCCGAGGGGACGGGTTGCGGGGCGTTGGGCCAGGTGGCGGGTAGGGTCGGCGTTTTCGGGAGAGGTGGCGCTGTGGGAGTGCGGTTCGAGGAGCTCGATTGGCGGGAGACGCCGATCGGTGCGATCAGCCTGCGGAGGCGCCGGGACCCGGTGCTCGACGTGGACGTCTTCGAGGTCAAGCTCGACGACGAGTACCTGATGTCGAGCCTGTTCACCGTCGCCGAGGTCGAACTCGCGCGGCTCGGCCTGGCCGAGTCGTCCGGTTCGGAGCTCGACGTCGTGGTCGGCGGACTCGGACTGGGCTACACCGCGCGGGCCGCGCTGGAGGACCGGCGCGTGCGGTCGATGCTGGTCGTGGAAGGGCTCGGCGAGGTCATCGAGTGGCACGAGCGCGGACTGCTCCCGCTCGCACCCGAGCTCACCGGTGATCCGCGAAACCGGTTCGTGCACGGGGACTTCTTCGCGCTCGCCGAATCACCCGAGGGCTTCGACGGCGGTCGGCGGTTCGACGCGATCCTGCTCGACATCGACCACTCCCCGCAGAACGTCCTCGACAGCGGTCACGCCGGTTTCTACGCCCCCGACGGCCTGCGGAAGATGGCCGCGCACCTGCGCCCGGGCGGCGTCTTCGCGCTGTGGTCCGACGATCCGCCCGAGGACGGCTTCACCCGCGACCTCGCCGAGGTCTTCGACGACGTCACCGCCCACGTGGTCAGCTTCGACAACCACTACACCGGAGGCACGTCGGCCAACACCGTCTACGTCGGCGTGTCCACTTAGACCCATCGCTTCGTGCGGCGGTGCGAGTGGTGGAACTTGAGCGGATTCGTGCACTCCGTGCGCCATCAGCACCGAGGGCGTCCGCGGAGTCGTCAGGTGGGTTGCCGGAGGCCCTGAACTGCTGGTGCAGGGGGTTCGGCACACTATGAGCAGGGCTGACGAACGTCCTCAAGATTGCGCGAACGGTTGCGACGTGGGAGAGCAAGTGCGCTCATTGGCATCTGAGGTGGAGCAGGCGGTGTCTGAGGCCATGGCCGCCGCGTTGCCGACAGAACTCGCCGATCAGGACCCCCTGGTGCGCCGATCGGGCCATGCCGACTTTCAGTCGAACATCGCGCTTTCCATCGCCAGAAAAGCAGGTCAGAAGCCGCATGATCTCGCTGGGCAGTTGCGGTCAAGACTAGCCGAAGTGCCCTGGATGAAAAGCGTGGAGCTGTCGGGGCCTGGCTTTCTCAACATCACCTTGGCCGATACGGCGATCGTGAATCAGCTCGTGCAGCGCTCTGAGCAAGCGAAGCTGGGCGTCCAAGAAGGTCAACGCGACCAGGTCGTCACGGTCGATTACTCGGCGCCCAATATCGCCAAGGAGATGCACGTCGGGCATCTCCGGTCGACGCTGATCGGGGATGCTCTCGTTCGTGTCCTCGGCTTTCTCGGGGCAGAGGTCATCCGGCAGAACCATGTCGGCGACTGGGGCACGCAGTTCGGAATGCTGATCCAGTACATCTTCGAGCACCCCGAGGAGGGCTGGCGCAACACCGAGGTCGACCAGGACGGTCATGAAGACGCGACGTCGGCGCCGGATGCGCTCTACCGAGCCGCGCGGGCGGAGTTCGATGCTGACGAGGCGTTCAAGGAGCGCGCGCAGCGTCGGGTGGTAGCGCTGCAGAGCGGTGATGAGGAGACCGTCACTGCGTGGCACGACATCGTCGAGGAGTCGGCGGCTGCGTTCCAGAAGATCTACGACCGACTCGGAGTGCTCCTCGACGAAAACGATCTGGCGGGAGAATCCCGGTACAACCCGCTGCTCGATGATGTCGTTGAGGAGTTGCAGAGGAAGGGCATCGTCGAGGAGAGCGATGGTGCTCTGGTGGTCTTCTTCGACGACATCCTCGGGCCGAGTGGCGACCGGGTTCCGCTGCTGGTCCGCAAGCGAGACGGTGGCTACGGCTACGGCGCGACGGACTTGGCGACGATCCGGTACCGCCTGCAGGACCTGAAGGCGACCCGAGCGTTGTACGTCGTGGATGCCCGCCAGGCGCAGCACTTCGACATGATCTTCCGAGTCGCGCGGCGAGCCGGTTGGCTGACCGGTCAGGACGTGGAGCACGTGCAGTTCGGCACGGTGCTGGGCAGCGACGGCAAGCCGTTCAAGACCCGTTCAGGTGGCACGGTCAAGCTCGCCGACCTCCTCGACGATGCCCTGCGCAGGGCACGGGAGATCGTCACGGAGAAAGAGCCTGACATCAGCGCTGCGGATCTCGAAGACATCGCCGAGACGGCGAGCGTGGGCGCGGTGAAGTACGCGGAGCTGTCGACCGTGCGGACCAAGGACTACGCCTTCGATGTCGACCGCATGGTCTCGTTCAACGGGGCGACCGGCGTCTACCTGCAGTACATGCACACCCGCATCAAGTCGATCCAGCGCAAGGCCGTCGAGACCGGCGTTGGTGAAGCCAGGTTCGATGCGGGCCTTGCCTTGGAACCGCAGGAGCGGGCGCTGTCACTGCTGATCGATGAGTTCGCCGACACCCTCGAGGTCGTCGCGAAGACGCTCGAACCACACCGACTCGCGGGGTACCTGTACGGGCTCGCCCGGGCGTTCTCCGAATTCTACGAAGCATGCCCGGTCCTGAAGGCCGACAGCGACGAGGTTCGCGCCAGTCGGCTCGCGTTGTGCGAACTGACCGCGCGAACGCTCGCGCAGGGGCTTGACCTACTGGGGACCACAGCACCAGAGCGGATGTGAACGACGCTCCGTTACCTGTCGTCTCGCACTTCAGGAGATACCCGCCATGACAAGCAGTCCGCGACTTGCTTCGGGTTGCACGGATCACCTGCCCATCAGCGGGCGGATGATGAAGAGAGGCCCAGCGCAGTTCTCGTGATCTTCACCAAGCGCTGTGCCTGATCCGGACTCAACTCCCGCACGAACACCCCAGGTTGGCGCGCCGCACCACCTCCAGCAGCAAACCTGCGCAGCCACCATCAGCCGACACGCTTACGACATCAACATTCCCTGGCGAGGCGCCTAGGCCTCGGCTGCCGCCTTGATGCGGCGGAGCGTTTCCCGCATTCCGGCTTCGAGCTCGTCCGCGTGCTCGGGTACGCCGCCGAGCACGAGGGTGGCGAACGCGGTGCTGGTCTTCGGCAGCTCACGGGTGAGGACGCGGTGCTGGACCAGCCGGGTTCCCGAGTCGGTGGGTTCCAGCTCGAAGGTCCAGCGGGCACCGCTGGTCGTGGTGTCCCACGCCAGCCGCCGCTGAGGCTCGAAGACCGTCACGACGTTGCGGGTCGGCCACACCGCCGCCTTGCGCCGGTTCACGCCGAGGAACCACTGCCCGCGCCGGAACCCGCCGGGCTTGAGCGGCAGCATCGCCACGAGCTCCGGACTGGCGTCCGCGTGGGTCCTGGTCCGCGTCAGCAGTTGCCAGACGTGCTCCGGGCGAGCGTCGATGAGCACTTCCGCCCGCATGTCCCGATCCGCTGCACCCACGTGGCTCCTCCCTCGCGCCCGGTTCGGCCGGTGGAACGCTAAGCGACGCCGGGCGCGGGGGACAAGAGCCCGCGATCACGCACCCGCGTTCAGCGTGGCGTAGGCGATGACGTTGTCGCGGTAGCTGTCGCGCTCCGGGTCGAACGATCCGCCGCAGGTGATCAAACGCAGCTCCGCGGCATCGCTGTTGCCGTAGACCTCCTGGGCCGGGAACTCGGTCTTGGGCACCTGCGCGACGCGGGTGACGGTGAACGTCGCGGTGCGGCCATCGCGGCGGGTCACGATCACCTCGTCCTCCGGTCCGATCTCGTGGAGCCGGGCGAAGATCCCGTCGTGACCGCCGCCGTCGACGTGCCCGAGGATCACCGCGGGGCCGAGCTGACCGGGCGTCGGCCCGAACCGGTACCACCCCGCCTGCATCGGCGTCTCCACCGGTGGCACCTCGACCGTCTCGTCGGCGTTGAGCCCGAGCGGGATCAGCGTCGACGTGGCCTCGATGGCGGGGATGCGCAGTTCCACCGGGTCGGAGGCGGGAAGCGCGAGGCTCGCCCGCGTGATCGGTTCCGGAGGTGCGGTGGGGCCCTCCACGGCGGCCCCACCGCAGCCGGCGAGCGACCCGATCAGCGCTGCGAGCAGCACCGCGCGGAGTCGGCTCACCAGCTCACCGCAGCGTGGAACCACGCTGGATCGACGCTCTCCGGACCACCACCGGTCTCGGGAGCGCCCTTCGGGATCCGGGTCACCTGCCGCGGCTCCGCGCCGCTGCTCCCGGACGGTGCGGTCGCCTCGTCGCCGTCGTCCGCGGCGTCGGGCGGGTAGACGGTGAACGTCCACTTCAGGTGCTGTCCTCGACCGCACCACGCGGTGACCGGGTAGTCACCCGGCACGGTCTTGGGACGGATGGTCGCGGGCGCCACGTAGGTGTTGATGCCGGAAGGCGTCTCCACCTGCTCGTAGGCGCCGATGTCGAGCACCGGCGAATGGGCCTCGCGCGGCTCGAACGGGCACCCGACCACGACCCCGATGTCGTCACCGGGCTGCGGCCGGCCGTCGCCGGTGATGTGGATGAACGGCGACGGCGGCGGGTAGCCCGGCTCGGAGGGCTCCGTGGTGGTCGGTTCGCCGGGGACCGGTTCGGTCGTGGACGTTTCGGCCAGCGCCACCGGCGCAGCCGCCAGGGCCGCGGTCAGGCCCAGCAGCGCGAGCGTGCTGAAAGTGGGTGTGCGCATGATGTTTCTCCTTCACCAAGCCCCGATCAGGCGGATCGCCTCGGGGTGATGTGTGAGAAAACGCCGGTGGCCGGAAAAGGTTGGCCGCGTTACCCAACCGAGACGTTCGGCCCCCGCTCACCGCATGAACAGGCCCCCGTTGACGTCCCAACACGCACCGGTGACCGAGTGGGCGCCCGGCGAGGCGAGCAGTGCGACGACGTCGGCGACGAACGCCGGGTCGCCGAGGCGGCCCACCGGGATCGTGCGCTGGAACGCCTCCAGGTTCTGCTCGCCGACGATGTCGCGGACCATCCGGGAGTCCTGCGGGCCGGGGGAGACGGCGTTGACCGTCACGCCCCGGGCGGCGAGCTCGCGGGCGAAGACCTTCGTGGCCGACATGACCGCGCCCTTCGACGACGCGTAGTGGCCGCCCGTGGCCGTGCCGCCGTTCTGCCCGGCGAGCGAGGCCATGTTCACGATCCGCCCGTAGCCCTGCTCGGCCATGTGGGCGCCGAAGACCTGGCAGGCGTTGAAGGTTCCGGTGAAGTTGACGGCCATCACCGCCTCCAGCTCCTCCGGGGTGATCTCGAACAGCGGCGTCGCCCGGGTGCGGGCGGCGTTGTTCACCAGCACCCGCACCGGCCCGAAGTCGGTGAGCACCGAGTCCAGGAGGCCGGTGAGCGCGGCGCGGTCGGCCACGTCGGCGGAGTACCCGCGCGCGGTCTCGCCGCTGGGGTCCAGCGCGGTGGCCAGCTCCACCGCCCCCGTGCCGTCGACGTCGGCGACCGCCACGGCCTGCCCCTCCGCGTGCAGGCGCCGGGCGATGGCCTGGCCCAGACCGTTGGCGCCTCCGGTGACCACGGCGGTCACAGCAGGAACCCCGCCGCCGGCACCGCGTCCCCGCTGTTGACCAGCCGGATCACCTTGCGCGCGATGGTGTCCTCGGCGGGCGCGGTGCCCAGCCGGACGGTGTAGTCGACGTCGGCGGCCCACAGGTCGTGGGTGCCGCGCTTGTGGGCCACCAGCACCTGCGCGGCGCGCAACGACACCTCCGAGTCCGAGACCCCGGTGGTCACGAAGCGGGAGACCGTGCGGACGGTGATCGCCGAGTCGACGGCGGCGATCGCGTAGCCCTCGGTCATCCGGTTCACCCGCAGCCGCCGCATCCGCCGGTCGTCGTAGACCATGTTGAGGACGTCGTCGAACTCCTCGGCGTCGCGGTCGATCGGGATGACGTAGACGCCGTCGTCGGCGTAGAGCCCCTGCCAGGTGACGTAGTCCTTGCGGTCGAGCAGGTCCGCCTCCCGCCACACCAGTTCGATCGCGCGCGACACGCGCACGTCGCCGAGCGTCGTCGGGGTCCGCAGATCAGTCATCGCTCATCACCTGCTTCCACTTCTCGTAGGCGGCGCGCATGCCTGTCTCGTCGGTGACGTGGGAGGTCGGCCAGCCCTCCGGCGAGGGCTTCTCGCGGCCCAGCCCGCGGTTGACCATGATCGGCATCTCCGGGGCGCCCGCGGTGCCGCGCTGCACGCGGTCCCAGCCCTCGGCGTCGTCGGGCGTGCCGAAGCCGAACGGGCCCTGGAAGTGCTCGTGGGCGCGCAGCCGCTCGCGGTTGACCGGTCCGGTGATCTCCGCGGGACCGTCCGGGCCGATCGCGATGTGCTCGATCTCGGTCTCGCCGACGCCGATCGGGCGCAGCGCCCGGAAGAACGAGATCGACATCGACACGTTCGGGAACAGGTTGAGGTTGAACCCGGTTCCGTGCATCGCCCGCACGAGCCGCCGGATCTCGGCCTGCTCGACACCCGCCGACTCCAGCTGGGAGATGAGGCCGCCGAAGCGGTCCTGGAGCTTCTCGGTGCCGTCGTCGGCGTCGAGGTCGGAGTGCTCGGGCACCATCTGCATGACCGAGTGCCCGTTGCCGAGGTCGTGCGTGATGGCCGCGGGATCGGTCATGAAGCTCATCATGTTCGCCGTCTCGGCGTCCACCGAGGCCATCCAGGACCGGTGCACGATCGGGAAGTGGTAACCGTCGGTGGTGTTCTCCAGCTGGATCTTCCAGTTCCCGCTGAACCGGAACCGGTGCGTTCCCAGCACTTTCACCGGGTAGCCGCCGCCTTGCTTCATGAACCGGTCGATCCACGTCCGCGCGTCGCCCAGGAACTCGGCGAGCGGCTCGGCGTCGTCGGCGAAGGTAGCGAAGATCATCCCGCCGTAGGACTCGGTGCGCAGCCGCTTGAGCCCCATCCCGCTGCGGTCCATCACCCCGTTGTAGCCGTCCGGGTAGGGCAGTCCGCGCAGCGAGCCGTCCAGGCCGTAGGACCACGCGTGGTAGGGGCAGGTGAAACCGTTGGCGCGACCGGTCTTGCGCTCGCACACGCTCGCGCCCCGGTGTCGGCACCGGTTGAGCATCGTGCGGACGACGCCGTGCCGGTCGCGGGTGACGATGACCGGCTGCCTGCCGACGTGGGTCGACTTGAAGGTGCCCGGCTCGGGAAGTTCGCTGTCGTGGGCGACCCACACCCAGGTCCGCTCGAAGATCCGGGTCATCTCCAGCTCGAAGATCTCCGGGTCGGTGTAGATCCGGCCCGCGACCCGGTCGGGTGCGACGAGGTCGGCGGGCGCGAGGTCGTGGACGTTGCTCGCGGTGATCTCGGAGTGCATCGGGTCACCTCAGTACTCGCGCGGCGTGAGCGCCCGGCCGATCCGGGCCTCGATCTTGGCGTACTTCCACAGCTTCCAATCCGACCGTCCTACCTGGACCGTCCGGAAGAGGTTGCAGGCGGCCTTGACGGTCTCCTGGGTGTCGACGTCGGCCAGCAGGTAGCAGGTCCACGGCCAGGAGTCGGACGGACCGACCAGGTGGCTGTCGTCGTCGATGTCGCCGATGAAGTCGACCCCGGGCAGCGCCTTGATGCCGTCCATCATCTCGACGAAGGCCGTCCACACGTCGCCGGCGGTGACCCCGTCGCGCGGGAGGTCGAAGAAGTTCTGGTTGATGCCGATGCAGAACAGCACGCGCAGTGGCGGATTGGCCATGGCAACTCCTGTGTCGTCGCGGGATCAGCGGAATCCGGGAACGGTCGGCGGCCTGCCCAGCAGCACGGCGCCCGCGGCGTCGTACATCGAGGGCATCAGGAACGCGTGCAGCGCGGGCACCTGCGAGTCCTGGCGCATGCGTTGCAGCGGGTGGGAGTTGTCGATGGTGGAGGTCCCGGAGAAACCGCACACCTCGTGCACGACCTGCGCCGCCGTCGCGGCCAGGTGGGTGGCCGAGAGCCGGATCATCGCGTTGTGCTCGTCGCCGACCTCGCCGCCCGAGGCCACCGCGTCCCAGACCTCCTCGGTGACCTCGTAGTAGAACGCCCTCGCCGAGCGCATCGCGGCCACGGCCTGCGCGTACCCGGTGCGGTAGTAGGCGCGGTCGGCCAGCGGGGGAGCTCCGGTCACACCGGTGCGGGAACCCGCCCGGGAGGCGAAGTCCAGCGCGGCCTGCGCCACCCCGAGCCCCACCGCGGCGTGCACCTGCGCCTGGTAGCCGATGGTGGGGTAGCGGTAGAGCGGTTCGTCCACGCAGGCCCCGCCGCCCCGGATGAACGTCCACTCGCGCGGCACCTCGACGTCGTCGACGACCACGTCGAACGAGCCCGACGCCCGCATCCCCGAGACGTCCCAGTCCTGCACGATCTCGACCTGCTCTGGCCGCAGCATCGCCGCGCGCGGCCGGTTGTCGCCGTCGGCGTCACCTGGGATGCCGACGCTGAGGATGTCGGCGGCCATGCAGCCGCTGGCGAACCGCCACCGCCCCGTGACCAGGTAGCCGCGGTCGGTCGGGGTCACGGGGTTGACCGGGAACATCGCGCCCCCGTAGACCACGTCGGGCCCGTCGGCGTAGAGCTTCGCCTGGGTGTCGAGCGGCAGGCACGTCAGGTACGTCCCGGCCGAGCCGAAACCGGCCACCCACCCGGTCGACCCGTCCACCGACGCGATGCGCTCGACAGCGCGCAGGAACTCCGGCGGCGGCATCGGCTCACCGCCGAACATCGCCGGCGTGGAGGCGCGGAACAGGCCGAGCTCCTTGAGCCGGGCGACGAAGTCGGGAGGTACGTAGGACTGCGCGTGGAACTCCTCGCGGCGCTCGGTGAGCTCGGCCAGCACGGCCTCCCACGCCGCGTCGCCGGCGAATGCCTGGGGCATGGCACGCTCCTGTCGTCCGGGTTGCGATCCGACGCTATGCAGCGGCCACGAGGTGCGACATCGGGATTGCCCAAGCACCAGGTAGGGGAATCCTTCAGCCGCGGTGGCGGGAAGACCTATCCGCGCACCGGGCCACCGGGATCTAGCCTGGCCCAATGGTGGTCGACTCGCAGGCGCCCGAACTGGTGGATTCCGACTTCGTCGCGATGATGCGCGCCTCCCATCTGTGCGTGCTCATCCACGACGCGACGACCAAGAACATCCTGTGGGCCAACCCGGCGGCCTGCGCGCTGCTGGAGTGGAGCGTCACCGAGCTGCGCCCGCTGAAGGCCAACCACATGAGCAGCTCCGCCCAGCAGTACGACCGGGTGATCGGCCGGGCGTGGCTGCACGAGGCGGTCGAGAACGGCATGAGCCGCATCGAGTGGCACTACCGGTCCAGGTCGGGCCGGGTCATCCCCACCGAGGCGATCGCGGTGCGCGTCGAACTGGCCCAGGGACCTGCGGTGATGGTGCAGTTCCGGGACGTCGAGCGGGAGCAGCGCGTGGAGCGCGAGCTGCGCCAGACCACCTCCTACGTCGACGCGCTGGCGCGGCACACCTCGACGGTCGCGTTCATGCTCGACTCGGCCGGCGCGATCCGCTTCGCCACCGACACCGCCCTGGCGCACCTCGGCCTGTCGGGTGACGCGGACCCACCCGTCGGGCTGCTGCTGGAGTCCCACGCCCGGCTGCGCCGCGACGGCACCGAGGTCAGCTGGCAGCAGGCGGCGGCCGCGGCCGACCCGGTCGAGCCGGTGCGGCTGGAGATCCCGGGCGCCGAACCGGTGACGCTGGAAGGCAGCCTGGAGCGGCTGCGCGACGTCGACGCGTTCCTGATGATCCTGCACGACGTCTCCACCCGGGTCCGCGGCGAGGAGCGGCGCGAGCTGGAACTGCGCCACGAGAACTACCTGGCCCGCTACAACGCGATGGGCGACATGGCGATGGCCATCGCCCACGAGCTCGGCCAGCCGCTGGCCGCGGCGGCGAACTTCATCGCCGGGGTGCACGCCCGCGCGCAGGTGCTGGAGACCTCCGGACAGGTTCCGGAGGGCACGACCGGGCAGCTCGCGTACGGGCTGGACAGCGCGAACCGGCAGATCGACCGGGTCTCGGCGATCGTGAGCGCGCTGCGGTCGTTCGTCGGCCACCTCGAGCACGTCGAGCAGGTCGCCGACCTCAACGCGGTGATCGACGAGTGCCTGTACTTCGTGCGGTTGCGCGCCGCGGCCGTCGGCGTGGAGGTCGAGGTGCGGTTGAGCGAGCTACCGGTGCTGGTGCGCTGCGAACGGGTGCTGACCGGTCAGGTGGTGCTCAACCTGTGCTTCAACGCCATCGACGAGATCGTCGAGGGCGATGCCGAGCACCGGCGGATCGAGCTGGTCACCGAAACCCGGGACGAAGGCGGCACCGTCACCGTCGCCGACCGGGGCCGGGGTGTGCGCAAGGACGTGTTCGCCGAGTCGTTCACCAGCAAGGAGCACGGCAGCGGCATCGGGCTCGCGCTGAGCTACCGCATCATCAACCGCCAGCACGGCTCCATCTGGTGCCGCCCGAGAGACGGTGGCGGCTCGGTGTTCGGCTTCTCGCTGCCCTCGGCCGCGCCCTCAGAAGACGGGCTCTAGTCGCATGCCCAAGGAGCGGCCGCACGGAGTCCTAGGGGAAAGCTTCAGGCCGCGCCGAGGAATCCTCGATACCCGCAAGCCCTCCGGCGGCCGTAGTTTCGAGAGGAACCATCGGGGAGGAGGCACCGTGGCGGATCTGACGCCCGCCCAGCGGGAGTTCCGCGCGGCGATGGCGAACCTCTCGGCCGGGGTCAACATCGTCACCACCGACGGCCCGAGCGGACGCGCCGGCATCACGGTCAGCGCGGCCTGCTCGGTCACCGACGACCCGCCGACGATGCTGGTGTGCGTGCACCGCGCGAGCCGCGCCCACGACGTGCTGGCGGGCAACGAGCGGATCTGCGTCAACGTCCTCGGCTCGGGCCAGCAGGACCTGGCGCTGCGGTTCGCGGGCGCGACCGGGCTGCCGATGCACGAGCGGTTCGCCGGGGTGGTCTGCGACTTCGCGGAAGTGCCCGTGCTGCGCGACGCCGCCGCGTCGGTCATCGGGCGCCTCGGGCAGGTGCGCGCGCAGGGGTCGCACTCGGTGATGTTCGTCGAGGTCGAGCGGGTGATCACGCGCTCCGGCAGCGGCGCTCTGGTGTACTTCCAGCGGGAGTTCCACAGCCTCGCGGGAGCACATCGTGGATGACCGCAACATGACGCTGACCTGCTACAACGACACCCACGGCTACGGCTGGCGGCACGTCGACCTGTTCGTGCACGACGCCTCCGGCCGCGAGGTCGAGTGGGTGCACTGGCTGGTCCACGCCGACGGACCGGAGGCCGCCGACGCGGCCACCGCCGAGGTGGAGCCGCTGCTGCGCCGCACCTCGCCGTGGCGGCACGGCGTCAGCGCCTCCGGCATGGACCACTGGGTCGCCGACGCCGAGTGGGAGCGACCGTGACGACGTGGAACCCGTGGTCGCTGCGCGAGCTGGTCACCGACCTGGCCGCCGGGCGCACCACCTCCGCCGAGGCGCTGGAGCGCAGCCGCAGCAGGATCGCCGAGACCGACCCCGTGCTGCGCGCGTGGGTCGAGCACCTGCCCGAACCCGCGCTCGCCGACGGCCCGCTGCGCGGAGTTCCGCTGGCGGTCAAGGACATCATCGACGTCGCAGGTGCGCCCACCCGATGCGGCTCGGCGCTGCGCGCCGACGCCCCGCCCGCGATCGCCGACGCCGCGATCGTGCGGGAGTGGCGGAACGCCGGGGCCACGCCGATCGGCAAGACCGTGACCACCGAGTTCGCGTTCTTCTCCCCGGGGCCCACCCGCAACCCGGCCGCGCCCGAGCGCACCCCGGGCGGGTCGTCCAGCGGATCGGCCGCAGCCGTGGCGTCCGGGCAGGTCCCGCTCGCGCTCGGCTCGCAGACCGCGGGCTCGGTCACCCGGCCCGCCGCGTTCTGCGGCGTCGCCTCGCTGGTGCTCGGCCACGGCAGGTTCCCGACCGACGGCGTCGTGGGACTGGCCCCGAGCCTGGACTCGCACGGCGTGTTCACCGCCTCGACCGGCGACCTCGCCCTGGCCTGGTCGGCGCTCACCGGCACCCCGGAACCGCCCTCGAACCGCGCACCTCGCCTGCTGCGCTGGAACGCCTCCGCGCTGGGCTTCGTCGACGACGCGATGAACGCGGCGCTGGAGAAGACCTGCACGTCCCTGACCGGCCGGGGCGCTGTGGTCACCGCCTTCCCGGAGGAGCAGCTCGTCGCCGAACTCACCGAAGCGCACCCGGTGGTCATGGCCTACGAGGCGGCGCGGGAACGCGCCGACGAACTCGCCGCGGCCGACGAGCTCAGCGACCACCTCGCGACCCTGCTGCGCACCGGAGCGGCCATCACCGACACCGAGTACGACGCGGCTCGGCGAGTCGTCGGCGAGGCGGGCCGGCACCTGGCGCGGCTCACCGAGTCCTGCGACGCCATCATCGGTCCCGCCGCCCCGGGGCCCGCTCCGCGCGGGCTCGACGCGACCGGCGACCCGGTGATGAGCCGCGCCTGGCAGGCTCTCGGCCTCCCGACGGCCACCGTCCCCGGCCTGCGCGATGACAGCGCAGTGCCGTTGGGAACCCAGCTCATCGGCCACCACCACGGCGAAACCGCCCTGCTGGCAACGGCTCGGGGAGTCGAAGGGGCCTAGACCTCCACCCCGTGCTGGAGGAGGTCCCGGACGAGCGTGCCCAGGCTCTCGGATTCGGTCTTGGCCTTGATGCGGGCACGGTGCACGTCAACGGTCTTCACGCTCGTGCCCAGGTCGCGGGCGATGAGCTGGCTCGACCGCCCGTCCACGACCAACCGCAGCACCTCCCGCTCGCGCGGCGTCAGCAGGGCGACCCGCTCGCGCACGCGCAGCCGCTCGGCGTGGGCGGTGAAGCACTGCTCGGCCTCGCGCAGCTGGTCCTGGACGACGTCGAGCATGCGCTGCGGCTCGTAGGGCTTCTCCAGGAAGTCCACCGCGCCCAGGCGCATCGCCCGCACCGACATCGGGATGTCGCCGTGCGCGGAGCAGAAGATCACCGGCGCCGGGTACTCCCGCTCGGACAGCTCCTCCTGCAGCTGGAACCCGCTCAGCCCCGGCATCCGGACGTCCACGATCACCACGCCGGGCTCGCCGGGATCGAACTCGTCGAGGAACCCGGCGGCGTCCGGGTAGGTCAGCGCCTGAACGCCGACGGTCTGCAGCAGGAACACCAGCGACCGCCGGTGCGCCTCGTCGTCGTCGACGATGTGCACCACCGGCGCGGAAAGCGTCGTCATCGTCCCTCCAGGCGAACCAGGGGAAGACCAAAGCTGTCGAGGGGTTGCTTTGCTCAGCGGCGCGGGTAGCGGAACCTGGGCGGCGCTGTGGACTCCGCGCGCCACTCCTGATGTATGCCAATACACGGCGTCGCGGCGTGCTCGCCACAGCACCGCCCAGAACCCGCGGCGGTGCGAGCTGAGTCCCACACCTGAAACAGCGGCTCCGCCGCACGCCTGAGCAGATCCTAGGCACGTGGTACGAGATCTGGATAGGTCCGTTGGCGTTAGTCCCGGAGGAGCACCGAGGTCGTCGGGTGGTCGGAGGCGAAGCGGTCCGGGAGGGGTGCGATGAACACGTTCTCCGTGCGCGTGCGGGTGATCTTCCAGCCCTCGGGCTGCCGGCGGAAGGCGTTGTTGAGCCGGCTCGAGCGCAAGAGGCCGCTGCCATCGGCGAACAGCCAGGGCTGCACGTGGATCCACAGCCCGGTGGCCTCATCACCGCTCACGTGGATCTGCTCGGAGGTCAGGTAGTGCGCGTTGAGCAGCAGCGCCGGGTCCCGCTCCCGGCTCCAGAACCGCTCGAAGTGCGCCCGGATCGCCGCGTGCCCCTCGGCGCGGCCGAACTGCCCGTCGTAGTGCTCGCCGACGCCCTCCCAGACCGCGTCGGAGGCGTAGAGCTCCATGATCGCGTCGATGCGCTCGGCGTCGTCGCGCACCGCGAACTCCGGGCACGGCGAGTCGCACAGGAACATGTAGCGGGCCTGAACGCGGCGGATGTCGGCCTCGGCCTCCAGGACCTCGATTCGCCTGGTCAGCGCGGCGATGGTCGACTCGGTCATCGGACTCCTCTCGTGCGGGCGGGCGCGGTCTCGGGCAGGCGGAGCAGGCACAGCAGGGACACCAGCAGACCCGCGGCGACGTACCAGCCGACCGACGTCGAGCTGCCGGTCATGGCGATCAGCCGGTTGGCGATCATCGGCGCGAACCCGCCGCCGAGCACGCTGCCGATCTGGAACGCCAGACCCACGCCGGACTGCCGCTGCTCGACGGTGAACAGCTCCGAGTAGTAGGTCAGCAGCGGTCCCCACAGGAATCCACCGATGGTGAACCCGATGATGACCGCCAGGCCCACCGCGAGCGGCGTGCCGATGTCGGCGATCCGGAACATCACCAGCGCGTACACCAGCGCACCCACCGCGCCGGAGATCATCACCGGTTTGCGGCCCACCCGGTCCGACAACCAGCAGGCGAGCACGATCGTGATCGCGTGGCACAGCAGTCCGATCATGCTGCCGATCACGATCGGCTGACGGGGCAGCGCGAGCCCCTGCGGTTCGGCGGCCGTGGCGTAGGACAGCATGAACGTCGCGAGGATGAACATGTTGGCGTTGAGGCCCAGGTTCACCCCGGCGGCCAGCAGCAGCCGCCTCCAGCCGTCCCGGAACACCGCCAGCAACGGCACCTCGCGCCCGCGGGCGAGGGCGACGAACTCCGGTGTCTCGTCGATGCCGCGCCGCGCCCACACTCCGAGCACCAGCACGAAACCGCCGATCAGGAACGGCACCCGCCAGCCCCAGTCGATCACGGCCTGCATCGGCATCAGCAGCACCAGCGCGAACGCCAGGTTGGCGAGCAGCTGACCGAGCGGCGAGCCCATCGTCGCGAACGACCCGTACAGCCCTCGCCGGTGCGGCGGAGCGTGCTCGACGGCCAGCACCGCGGCCCCGCCGATCTCCCCGCCGCGCGCCAGCCCGTGCAACATGCGCAGCGCGATCAGCAGCATCGGTGCGGTGATGCCGATCGCCAGGTAGGACGGCAGCACGCCCATCAGCAGCGTCGAAGAACCCATCACCACGAACGTCAGCTGCAGCGAGAACCGGCGCCCGTAGCGGTCACCGATCCACCCGAACAGCAGCGCCCCCAGCGGGGTGAGCAGGAAGCCGACCGCGAAGGTCGCCAGCCCCAGGAACGAGCCGAACCACTCGTCGCCGCTGATGAAGAAGATCTGCCCGAACACCAGGGCCGCGGCCGTGCCGTAGATGGCGAAGTCGTAGAACTCCAGCGTGGAACCGACCCCGCTGGCCAGGCCGATCCGTCTGACACCGGCGCGCGTGGCGCCCTTCTCACTGAGCACGGGCATGGCGAGTCCTGTCGGTCGAGGAGACGGACGCGTCCGCGTTGTCGCTCAACGCTAGGGACGGCCCCGAGGCGCCGCCATTGGAGATTTCCCGACCGGGGACTAGGGGAATCCCTTACCGCAGCGCCGCCGCGCGGATCGCCAGAAGCAGTGGCAGCGAGCCGGATTCCCGCAGCGGCTGCGGAAGGCTGGGCGCCTCCAGGACGTTGGTGCCCGCGCGCAGCTCACGGCTCATCGTCGCCAGGTCGATGTCGAAGAAGTCGAGCTTCGAGCCGGGGATGTTGTTGCTGGCCACCGAGAGCAGGGTGATGCCGAAGAACTCCGGCTTGGCGCCGCGGTCCATCCAGCGCGCGAAACCCGTGAGCTCGGTCCCGGCGACGGAACCCCCGGTCAGCCCGGTCTCCTCGCGCAGCTCGCGCTCCATGCCGGTGACCAGCACCTCGGCCAGGTCGCGGCGGGACGAGCCGTCGGCGGTGATCAGATCGCGCGGCTCCAGCGAGCCGCTGCCCGAGGGATCGCCGTCGCCGACGATCAGCAGCAGCCCGTCGGTGGTGAACGCCAGCGTCGACACCCCCACGACGTCGGCGAGCTCACCGGCGTCGAGGCCGCGCAACCGGCCCGCGGTGTCGGTCAGCAACCTCCGCCGCAGGTCGAACTCCGCGCCGGATTCCCGGTCGGTGATCCGCATCCCGCACAGCTCGTTGGAGCACTGGAAGTCGAAGTAGCGAGTCCGGTGCAGCCGCACCTCGGCGTCACCGCTGCCGGGCAGCGGGTCCGAGCGCAGACCCACCACGGGACCGTTGAACAGCGGCCGGTCCGCGGAGTGCAGGGTCGGCAGGTGGGGGGCGGTCGCGCGCAGCTCCGGCGCCGGCCGGTAGGGCTGCTCGGCGATCCGCACCGCGAAGCGGCGTTCCCGCACGGCGCGGTCGATCTCGTCGCTGAGCAGCGCCGTCCCGACTCCGGGCAGGTGGCTGTAGACGGCGGCGGGGTAGGAGACAGGGGCACCGATCTCGGCGTGCGGGAACGGCTCCGAAGCGGGGGTGAACTCATGCTCCGACCAGCGGCGGTGCAGTCCGCGCAGGTCGCCGGTGAGCGTGATCAGGCCCAGCGCCAGCGAGATCAGCGCCAGGACCACACCCACCGCGACCGGCAGCACCACGACCGCGCCGAGCAGCGCTCCCAGCGCCACGACCAGCAGCGGCCACTCGCGCGCCGCCAGGTACCACGCGTAATCGGACCGGGACCGGACCCGCCGCACCAGCTTCCGCACGTCCACTCCCCGAACTCAAGATCAAACCCGATCACCCTAACCCAACCGAATCTCAACCCGATGTCGAATCCAGCTCGCCAGGACCGCGGGGTGGCGACGCACGAACGTGTCAGCAACGGGTGCACCCCCGGTTTCGGGTCCGGATTGTCGGGTGTGGTCGGTAGCGTCACGCTCGTAGCTGGGATGGGGCCGATCGGGGGTAGTCGGAGATGCCGGACGTCGCAGTCGAGGCCGCGCGCTTCATCGCGGGTCATGCCGGGGAGCCGATCACCCTGGCCGACGTCGCCGACCACGTCGGCTACAGCCCGTTCCACCTCGCCCGCGCGTTCGAGCGCGCCCACGGCCAGCCGCCCGGGAGATTCCTGGCCGCGCACCGCTTCCAGCGGGCCAAACGGCTGCTGCTGGAGACCGACGAACGCGTCATCGACATCTGCTGCGCGGTCGGCTTCAGCTCCGTGGGAACGTTCACCCGCCGCTTCACCGCCGAGATCGGCCTGTCCCCGGTGAGCTTCCGCAGGCTGCCCGACCTGCTCAGCGACGCGCCGCCGCGCCCGGTGCTGGTACCCGGTGACGACGACGCGGGCGGTGTCGTCACCGGCCAGGTCCACCTCGACACCGCGGCGCGCATCGCGCTCGGCGGTGCCGCCGCCATCTACGTGGGGCTGTTCGCGCAGCGCGCCCCGCGCGGTGTTCCGATCGTCGGGGCGCTGCTGGACGAGCAGGGGCGCTTCGCGCTCACCGGGATCCCGCGGGGGACCTACTGGGTGCTGGCGACCGCCTTCGCCGCCCGGGCCGACCACGCGCAGCAGCTGGTCCCCGGCTGGAACGTCGTCGGTGGCTCACCCGTACCGCTGGTCATCGCCCCCACCCGGCCTCCGGAGCACCGCGAGATCACCTTGCAGGTCGTCCCGCCGTGGTCGGCCCCGGTGCTGGTGGCGCTGCCGCCGCTGGCCGCTCCGATTGCGCAAGATCGGAGAAGACAACCCCTCGCAGCGGGCCTACCTTGAGCGTGACACCAGCCTTGACCAGCGCAGGGAGCCACTCATGAGTCGTGTCCGAGTCCTCGTCGGCACCCGCAAGGGAGCGTTCATCCTCACCGCCGACGGCAAGCGCGAGTCGTGGGAAGTCGACGGCCCGCACTTCGGCGGCTGGGAGCTCTACCACCTCAAAGCCTCCAAGGTCGACCCCGACCGCCTGTTCGCCTCCCAGTCCATGGGCTGGTTCGGGCAGCAGATCCAGCGCTCCGACGACGGCGGGCGGAGCTGGGAGCCGGTCGACAACCACTTCTCCTACGACGGAACGCCCGGCACGCACCTCTGGTACGACGGGACGCCGAGGCCGTGGGAGTTCACCCGCGTCTGGCACCTGGAACCCTCGGCCACCGACCCGGACACCTTCTACGCCGGAGTCGAGGACGCGGCGCTGTTCCGCACCACCGACGCCGGCCGCAGCTGGCACGAGCTTCCCGCGCTGCGCGAGCACGAATCGGCGCCGAACTGGCAGCCGGGTGCGGGCGGCATGTGCCTGCACACGATCATCCAGGCGCCGAACAACCCCGACCGCTTCTACATCGCGATCTCGGCGGCGGGCGCGTTCCGCACCGACGACGGCGGCAAGTCCTGGCTGCCGATCAACAAGGGCCTGCAGTCCGGCCAGATCCCGGACCCGGACGCCGACGTCGGCCACTGCGTGCACCGCCTCGCGCTGCACCGCGACCGGCCGGACGTGCTGTTCATGCAGAAGCACTGGGACGTGATGCGCAGCGATGACGCGGGCGAGTCCTGGTACGAGATCAGCGGCGACCTGCCCAGCGACTTCGGGTTCCCGATCGACGTGCACGCCCACGAGCCCGACACCGTCTACGTCGTGCCGATCCTCAGCGACGAGCAGCACTTCCCGCCGGAGGGCAAGCTGCGCGTGTACCGCAGCCGGGTCGGCGGCAACGAGTGGGAACCGCTGACCAACGGCCTCCCGCAGGAGAACTGCTACGTCAACGTCCTGCGCGACGCCATGGCCGTCGACGAGCTGGACGACTGCGGGATCTACTTCGGCACCACCGGCGGCGACGTCTACGTCTCGCCTGACTCCGGCGACACCTGGCGGCCCATCGTCAACAACCTGCCCTCGGTCCTGTCGGTGGAGGTGCAAACGCTGCCTTGACCACTCCCCGCCCCAACGGACGTGGAGTCCTCCTGGCTCGCGCCGGGAAGTTCCTGATTCACCGCCGGTCGCCCCATCCGGGAGGTTTCCCGTTGAGGTCGTACACCCGCTCCACAGGCCGACACCGCCAGCCCGGCGGCCACAATGTTTCGTGCGGCGTTGATGTCCCGGTCGTGCCGTGCCTCGCAGACGCCACAACTCCATTCCCGCACGCGCAGCGGCAACGAATCAGTGAGTGCACCGCAGTTCGAGCACGTCTTGGACGAGGGGAACCAGCGGTTGATCAGGACCAGCTCTCGCCCGTACCAGGCGCACTTGTACTCCAGCACCGACCGCAGCTCGGCCCACGACGCATCACCGATGACACGGGACAAGCGGCGGTTCTTCATCATGTTGCAAACGGAGAGGTCGTCGATCACGAACCGTTGGGTTGTCACGGACGAGCGGAGTGGTGACCTTGTGCAGGTTGTCGCGACGCCGGTCGGAGATCCGAGCACGGATTCGGGAGAGACCATGCGCGGGTCCTGGCGTCCAGAGCGAGGTTGTAGACCTTCCGGACACCCCCGAATGTGCGCAGCAGTTCCTTCTTCTGCGCTTCGGTTGGGTAGAAGCGGTATTTGAAAGGCCGCTTCACCTCCGTTTCGCTCCTGATCACAAGTTAGCAACTGTCAGTACCGGGGTTGATCTCGGGTTTGGAAGAGCCGGGGTTCCCCGCCCCGAGTCTTTCAGGCCGAAGTGCCTGCCGATTGGAGACGCCATGATCCGCATCTTGCTTCCCGCGCACCTGCGCACGCTGGCGAAGATCCCCGAGCACGAGGTGACCGTCGAGGTCGACGGCATCCCGACGCAGCGGCTCGTGCTCGACGCCCTGGAGGCCCGCTACCCGGCGCTGCGCGGCACGGTCCGCGATCACGACACCAAGAAGCGGCGCGCGTTCATCAGGTTCTTCGCCTGCGAGCAGGACCTGTCCAACGAGCCGCTCGACGACCCGCTGCCCGAGGAGGTCGCGGTCGGCAAGGAGCCCTACATGATCATCGGAGCGATGGCCGGCGGCTGATCGCTAGGGTGGCGGGATGAGGGTTCACCACCTGGATTGCGGTCCGATGCGGCCCTTCGGCGGCCGGTTGATCGACGGCGGGGGTTCGGTGCTGCGCCGGGCGCGGATGGTGTGCCACTGCCTGCTGATCGAGACCGAGAGCGGATTGGTGCTGGTCGACAGCGGTTTCGGCAGCGCGGACTCCGACCCGGCGCGGACCTCGCTGCCGAAGGCGTTCCGGATGCTGATGAACCCGCAGCTGGATCCGGCGACCACCGCTGTCGCGCAGGTCAGGCGGCTCGGGTTCGACCCGGCCGACGTGCGGCACGTCGTGCTCACCCACCTCGACCTCGACCACGCGGGCGGACTGCGGGACTTCCCGCGGGCCAAGGTGCACGTCCACGGCCTCGAACTGCGCGCTGCCACCGGAAGTCCGGACATGCGCTACCGCAAGGCGCAGTGGGCGCACGGACCCGACTGGGCCGTCCACGAGGACCGTTCCGGGCAGGACTGGTTCGGGTTCGAGGCGGTGCGCGAACTCGACGGTCTGCCCGAGGAGATCCTGCTCGTCCCGCTCGGCGGCCACACCACCGGTCACGTCGGCGTCGCCGTGAACGCGGGCGCGCGGTGGTTGCTGCACGCGGGTGACGCGTACTTCTGGCAGGGGGAGATGTCGCAGCCCCCGCACTGCCCGCCCGCGCTGCGCGCCTTCCAGCGGGCGATGGCGGTGGACAACCGCGCGCGGCTGAACAACCAGAGCCGGCTCCGCGACCTCGCGGGCGAGGTCGACGTCATCTCCGCGCACGACCCCACCGGCTTCGACAGCCACGTGCGAGCCTGAGCCGACGCTTCTCGACGGAACCGGCGCCCAGCGCGTTCACCGGTCGGCGGCCAGCACTGCGGCGAGTCCTTCTCGCAGGTCCTCGACGAAGAGCTCGGGAACCTCGAGCGATGGGAAGTGCCCGCCGACCTCGGGTGACCTCCAGCGGACGAGCCGCCGGTACCGCTCCTGCGCCCACGGGCGCGGGCACTTCTCGACGTCGCGCGGGTACGTGGTGATCGCTGACGGGACGTCGACCCGCAGTTCGGGGTCGAGGGAGTTGTGGCTCTCGTAGTAGATGCGGGCCGCCGATGCGCCGGTCCGCGTCAGCCAGTACAGGGTGACGTCGTCGAGAACCCGGTCCACGGAAATCGTTTCGAAAGGGCTGCATTCGGTGTCCGACCACTCGGCGAACTTGTCGAGGATCCAGGCGAGGAGTCCGACCGGGGAGTCGACGAGCGAGTAGCCGATGGTCTGCGGCCGGGTCGCCTGCTGCTTCGCGTACGCCGCGCGGTGGCGCCAGAAGTGGCGGGTTTCCTCGGCCCACCTGCGCTCGGTCGCCGACAGCCCGTCCGTCGTCAACCCGGGCGGTCCTTCCGCGAAGGTCGTGTGGATGCCGAGGACGTGCGCCGGGAACCTTCCGCCGAGAACCGTGGTGATGTTGCCGCCCCAGTCGCCGCCGTGGGCTGCGAACCGGTCGTAACCGAGCCTTCCCATCAGTTCCGCCCACGCGGCCGCGATCTTCTCGGTCCCCCACCCGGTGGTGGCCGGCTTGTCGCTGTAACCGAAGCCCGGGAGCGATGGGACGACGACGTGGAACGCGGGCGCGTCACCATCTTCCGGATCTGCCAGTTCGTCGACCACGTCGACGAACTCGGCGACGCTGCCCGGCCAGCCGTGCGTCATGATCAGCGGAGTGGCGTCCGCGCGCGCGGATCGGCGGTGCAGGAAGTGGATTCCCAAGCCCTCGATGGTGGTGCGGAACTGGCCGATGCGGTTCAGGCGCTCCTCGAACGACCGCCACTCGTACCCGGTGCGCCAGTGGTGCACGACGTCGACGAGATCGGCGAGCGGAACGCCCTGCTCCCAGCGGCGAGGTGTCGTCTCCTCCTCCGGTAACCGAGCCGCTGCCAAGCGCGCGCGCAGATCGTCGAGATCGGCGTCGGTCGCGCGGGCTTCGAACGCCTGCACGTCGCTGGTGGGACTGGGCATGAGGACCTCCTGGCCATCGCAGAACCGGCCGTGACCTGTGGTGAACCGGCTAAGGTGGTTCTAGCAGTCCGCGCATCGACGTGCAACCAGCCACCTCGGTCGACCGGGCCGCCGGAGCTAAGGTGGTTCCATGCGTGCTGGTTTCCCCGACTTCCGCCTCGGTACCGAGCTGGCGACCGGCTTCACGGCGACCCTGACGGAGCGGTGCGGTGACGCCGTTGAGCGGATCCCCACACCGCAGCGACTCGCCGACTGGCTGGCGGTGAGCGGCCTGGCCGTGGACTCCTGCACCGACGACCAGCTCGAACTCGCGCGGGAACTGCGGGAATCGATCCACGCCGCCGCGACAGCCGCCGCGCTCCACGAGGCCCTTCCGGCCTCAGCCGTCCACGTCATCAACGAGCGCAGCCTTCGAGGTCAGGCCGCGGCCGTCCTGACGCCCGAGGGGCATCGTCGGTGGCGGCTGAGCTCGGCTTCCAGCGTGGAAGACGCCCTGAGCGTGATCGCCGCCGACGCGATCAGCATCATCGCGGGTGAACGAGACGGGAAGTTGGCGTTGTGCGCCTCGCCGACCTGTCGGGCCGCGTTCTTCGACACCAGCCAGAGCCGCACCCGCAAGTGGTGCGACATGAACACGTGCGGGAACCGCCAGAAGAAGGTGCGCTTCAACGCCCAGCGAAAGAACGCGACCGGCGCGCGGACGGGTACCGGCTGAGCCGATCCGGGGACTTCGACGCGGACGCGAGGGCTGCCGGGTTTCCGGAATTGGTTTGACCGCTCAGCGGCGGCGCCCGCAGACTGGTGCGCGGTCTGGATCGATGCTGGGGGTTGTGGTGGCGGTCGAAACGCGCGCCGATTCCGGTGTGCTGCGTGCTCGCAACGCCGTTGCCGTGGTGTTCGCGCTCAACGGGTTCGCGATGGCCAGCTGGATGTCGCGCATACCGGAGGCGCGCGACGCGCTGTCGGTTTCGCCGGGGGAGCTGGGCAGGTTGCTGCTGGCGATCTCCGTCGGATCGATCCTCGCGCTGCCGCTGGCGGGAGCCCTGGTGCACCGCTTCGGCGCCCGCGCGGTCATCACCGGCGCCGCCGTGCTCGACGCCGCCGGAGTGGCGCTGGCCGGCACCGGTGCGGGGGTGTTCGGCGACGTCTGGGTCACCGCTGCGGGCCTGTTCGCGTTCGGGCTGGGCACGGGCGTGTGGGACGTGGCGATGAACATCGACGGCGCCGCGGTGGAGCGCCGGATCGGCCGCACCATCATGCCGCGCTTCCACGCGGGTTTCAGCCTCGGCACCGTCGTCGGAGCCGGGGTGGGGGCGGCCTGCGCCGGGTTGGGCGTGCCGATCGTGGTGCACCTGGTCGGTGCGGCGGCGCTGGTCGCGGTGGTCCCGGCGTTCGCGGCACCGTCCCTGCTGCCCGCGCACGACGACGAGGGGGAGGAGTCGCCCGGCGGCGGGATCGTCCGCGCCTGGGCCGAACCGCGAACCCTGCTGGTGGGGTTGATGGTTCTGGCGATGGCGCTGACCGAGGGCACCGCCAACGACTGGCTGGGCGTGGCGCTGGTCGACGGCTACGGCATCCCGCCGTGGCTCGGTGCGGTCGGTTTCGCGGTGTTCCTCAGCGCCATGACCGCCGGTCGCGTGGTCGGCACGATCCTGCTCGACCGCTTCGGCCGCACGAAGGTCCTCTGGGCCACCATGGCCACCGCCGGGATCGGCGTGCTGCTGGTGGTCTTCGGAACCTGGCTCCCGCTGGTGTTCCTGGGCGCCGCGATCTGGGGAATCGGTGCGTCCCTGGGATTTCCGGTGGGGATGAGCGCGGCGGCCGACGACCCGGCCCGCGCGGCGGCCCGCGTCAGCGTCGTCTCCACCATCGGCTACACGGCGTTCCTCGCGGGCCCGCCGCTGCTGGGCTACCTCGCCGACCACGTCGGCACGCTGCACGCCCTGCTGCTGGTCGCGGCCCTGCTGGTCCCGTCCGCCCTGGCCGTTCCGGCCGCGAGACCACCCGCGCACGAGCCCGGCTAGGCCTCGACCTCGGACCGGTCGCCGCCCCACAGGGTGTGGAAGGTGCCTTCCCGGTCGGTGCGGCGGTAGGTGTGGGCGCCGAAGAAGTCCCGCTGCCCCTGCGTGAGCGCCGCCGGGAGGCGTTCGGCGCGCAGCGCGTCGTAGTAGGCGAGGGCGGCGGCGGAACCCGGTGCGGGGACGCCTTGTTCGGTGGCCGCGACGAGCACCGCGCGCCAGTCGTCCTGGGCTTCGGCGATCTCCGCCGCGAACTCCTCGTCGGAGAGCAGGCTCGGCAGGTCGGGTCGGTTGTCGTGGGCCGCGCGGATGCGGTCCAGGAACGCCGCGCGGATGATGCACCCACCGCGCCAGATCGCCGCTATGGCACCGAGGTCCAGCCGCCAGTCGTACTCGGCGCTGCCCGCGGCGATCTCGTGGAAGCCCTGCGTGTAGGACACGATCTTCGACGCGTACAGCGCCTGCTCGACCTTGTCGGCGAACCTCGCCGCCTCGGCGTCGCCGAGCGCTCGCGGGGTGGGGCCCGTCAGGCCGCGGGACGCCTCGCGCAGCGCGGTGTGCCCGGACAGCGAGCGGGCGAACACCGCTTCGGCGATGCCCGAGACCGGCACGCCCAGTTCCAGCGCCAGCTGCACCGTCCAGCGCCCGGTTCCCTTCTGCTCGGCCTGATCGGCGACCACGTCGACGAACGGTTTTCCCGTCGCGGCGTCCACGTGGGACAGGACTTCGGCGGTGATCTCGATCAGGTAGGAGTCGAGCCTGCCGGTGTTCCAGGCGCGGAAGATCCCGGCGATCTCCTTCGGCGGATACCCGGCGACGTCGCGCAGCAGCTGGTACGCCTCGCCGATGAGTTGCATGTCGGCGTACTCGATGCCGTTGTGCACCATCTTCACGAAGTGCCCGGCCCCGTCCGCGCCCACGTGCGTCACGCAGGGTGCGCCGTCGGCGGCCTTGGCGGCGATCGTCTCCAGCATCGGGCCGAGCGAGGCGTAGGACTCCGCTGAACCACCGGGCATGATGCTCGGGCCGTGCAGCGCGCCTTCCTCCCCACCGGAGATGCCGGTGCCGACGAAGTGGATGCCCTGCTCGCGCAGCTCCTGCTCGCGGCGGCGGGTGTCGCCGAAGTGCGCGTTGCCGCCGTCGATGATCACGTCCCCGGAGTCCAGCAGCGGTGCGAACTCGCGGATCACCGCGTCGGTGGGGTCACCGGCCTTGACCATGACGACCAGTCGTCGCGGCCGTTCGAGCGCCGCCACGAAGTCCTCGGCGGATTCGGCCGGGACGAACGTGCCCTCGTGGCCGAACTCGTCGACGAGCTCGCGGGTTCTGGCGGGGGTGCGGTTGTGCAGCGCGACGGCGTAGCCGTTGCGCGCGAAGTTGCGGGCCAGGTTGCGGCCCATGACCGCCAGTCCGCTGACCCCGATCTGCGCTGTGGTGCTCATTCGCGTGACTCCCGTGGTGACGTCGGTTCTCGGCGGGGGCTCAGCTGCTCGCGGCCGGTTCCGGGACGTCGAGCGGGTGCAGCAGCGAGGTCTCGTCGCGGCCCCAGGAACCCAGCAGGTGGTCGGCGAGCCTGCCTTCGAGGAGTTCGGTGGCCCGGACGCCGAAGACGACGTCCTCGGCCAGCTGCGGTTCCCGGTCGAGCAGGTCGCCGATGACGTCCCGGCGCACGACCTGCTCGTGCACCGCGTCGGCCTCGACGTGCTCGGTGAAGAAGTGGACGCACTCCTGCGCCGCCCCGAGCCTGTCCAGGGCCTTGGCGAGGCGCTGCGCGCTGGGCGCCGTGGTGATCTCGGCGGCGGCGAAGTGCCCGACCAGCGCACCGCGCAACCCCTGGTGCAGGCCCAGCAGCGACATGAGGTTGACGATGGCGATCTGCGGCGCGGGCACCACGTCCAGGTAGTGCAGGTAGTCGGCGGACAGCCCGGCGCCGCTCAGCAGGTCGGCGAAGAGCTGGGCGTGGACCCGCTCGCCGCGCCCGCCGCCGAACTCGTCGAACTCCACCGCCACCAGCGACGCCTTCGCCTGGCCCTGCAGGCGCGGGATGACCCACGCGTGCGGGTCGGCCTCCTTGAGGTGGTAGATCGAGCGGTGCGCGAAGTACTCCCGCACCTGCCACCACTGCCCGCGGTCGCGCAGGTGGTGCGAAACTCCGTTGCCGGGAACGGGTTCCACGAGCAGCTCGTCGAGCACGGCCGTGACGTCGTCGGAGGCGTCGGTGCCGGCGCGCAGCGCGTCCAGGAAGACGCGTTCGAGCTCGCCGCGCAGGGCCAGCAGGCCCGGGTCCCACTCCCATTCCGGCGAGACGCCGTCGAACCCGCGGTAGTGCAGCTCGTAGCAGGTGTGCAGGGCGATCGAGAGGTCCTGGCCCCAGGGGTCGCAGTCGTGCGCCAGCTCCGGGGGTGGCGCGGGGGCCGGAGGTTCCCGGAGGAGCGTGGCGGTGACGGCGGCGGACAGCGGTCCGCGCGGTTCCGGCAGGCTGGTCATCGCACCTCTCTCTCGACTCGGATTGCTGCGAGCAGCGCCCGATCACCTCGGGCCGCCGCCGCGCGTTGTCGGCGCGCGCCGGTACCGCAGTGCAGCAGTCCGGCGACGAGCTTGCGGACCGTCGCCAGCTCGCGGTTCTCCTCGAGTTCGGTTGCGGCCCAACGGATCATCCGGTGCACCAGTTCGGCGGACCGCACCCGGCGCCGCGCCACCAGGTCGATGCCCGGCCCGTCGAGGCCGTGGCGGGCCGCGGTCCACACGGCCGCCTGTTCGAGGCGCGGATCGATCTCCGGCGCCTCCCGTCCGGCGTCCAGCTCGCGCTGCGCGGTCCGCACCAGGGCCCGGGTCACCACCGCTTGCAGCAGGGACTCGCCCACGGTGGTGGCCGCGTCCGCGACGCGCAGCTCGACCGTCGGCAGGTGCGCTGACGGCCGCGCCAGCCAGAACGACATGGCCTCGTCGACGAGGACTCCGCACTCGACCAGCCGCGCGACGTGCTCGTCGTGCTCGGCCGCCGAGCGGAACCGCGGCGGGATTCCCGAGCCGGGGAACCGGGTCTGCTGCACCAGGCGCCAGCTCGCGTAGCCGGTGTCGGCCCCGAGGTGGAACGGCGAGTTCGCCGACATCGCCAGCAGCGACGGCAGCCACGGGTGCAGGTGGTTGATCACGGCCACGGCCTGCTCCCGGTCGGGAACGCCGACGTGCACGTGGCAGCCGCAGGCCTGGTAGTCGGTGACCACCGCGCGGTAGGTCTCGGCGATCCGGTGGAAGCGCGCGCCGGGTGAGATCGCACCCGGTTCGCCCGGGAACGGCGGTGTCCCGGACGAGATCAGCGCCAGCCCTTCGGCGTGCGCCGCGCGGCTCATCCGCTCGCGCGCGGAGCGCAGCTGTCCGCCCAGCTGCGCCGAGGAGGTGCACACGCCGGTGGCGGCCTCGGCCTGGCTGGTCAGCAGTTCGGGGTGGAAGCCGTGCTGCGGATCGAGGTCGGCCGCTCCGGCCAGCACCGCCGGAGCTCGTCCGGACGGCGCGCCGCTCTCCGGCCCCACCACGAGGAACTCCTCTTCGACGCCGAAGGTGCGCGAGGGTTCGGTGGCCCGTTCGACCGCCGGCTCGGCGTTCTCGACCGCGGGAGTGTTCACCGACGAGCTCCTCCCCGTGGCTGCGATCCGGCCTGCATGGCGTTGCTTTCCCTGGTGAGGCCGTGGTCAAACCTCGGAGCTCGTGGTTTGCGAGTCGGCGGTGGCGGAAACCTCTCGGCCATGAGATTGCTGAGGACCTCGGCCGTGTACCGGCCGCAGGGTGACACCTGGCTGCTGGCGCGGGCTTTGAGCGATGCCGGGATCGAGCCGGGCGGCCGGGTGCTCGACGTGGGAACCGGGACCGGTGCGCTGGCGCTGGCGGCGGCGCGCATCGGCGCCGCGGAGGTGACGGCCGTGGACGTCTCGCTCGCGGCCGTCGCGGTGGCGGGTGTGAACGCCTGGCTGCGCGGCTTGCCGGTGCGCGCGGAGCGGGGCGATGCGCTGGCGCGCGACTACCCGGATCCGTTCGACGTGGTGCTGGCCAACCCGCCCTACGTCCCTGCGCAGGGATCCGACCCACCGCGAGGTGCGGCGCGTGCGTGGGACGCCGGGTACGACGGCCGCGCGGTGATCGACCGGCTGTGCGTTCGCGCGCCCGAACTCCTGGGCGGTGGCGGGACGCTGATGCTGGTGCAGTCCGATCTGGCCGACGTGGAAGCGACGTTGGTGCGGCTGCGCGCCGGGGGTTTGAAAGCCGCTGTGGTGGACCGCCAGGCGCAGGCGTTCGGCCCGGTTCTCGACGAGCGGGCGGCCATGATGGAGGAACGCGGGCTGATCCGGCGCGGGCAGCGCAGCGAGGAACTGGTGGTGATCCGTGCGGACCGGCCGCGCTGACCCCGACCTCCGGCGGGTCACGGTCGTCCCCGGCGGGCCGATCCTCGTCGAAGGTCCCGTGCGGCTGGTGCTGGCGGACGGGACCACAGTGGATTCCGACCGGTTCGTGGTCGCCGTCTGCGCGTGCCGCCGCAGTCAGAACTACCCCTTCTGCGACACCAGCCACCGCCGCAAGGTGCGCGACGCGTGACCGCCGCGCCGAACCGCTCGACGTTTCGCGAGCAGGGTTCCCGGGTAAGCAGTGGTCTCCCGAGGATGAGGAGGGTGTTCAGATGTCTGCGATGGACAAGGCCCGCCACAAGGTGGAAGAGGCCGTGGGCAAGGCCAAGGAGAAGCTCGGCAGTGCCGCGGGCGATCGCCGGACCGAGGCCGAGGGCAAGACCGAGCAGACCAAGGGCAACCTCAAGCAGGCCGGTGAGAACACGAAGGACGCCTTCCGCCAGGACGGGTGACTCCCAGCACCGGTCCGGGGAGTCCGCGACTCAACCGGTTTCCCCTCGGCGGGGGCTGATGGCGAGCCCCCGCCGAGTCACGCCCGCAACCTCCCGAGGAGGCTCCCGATGCAGGAGCAGGACTTCCCGCTCCCGGACTACGACCAGTTGTCGACGGGGTCGCTGCAGCACATGATCCGGTCGCTCGGCCAGGACGAGCTGAAGCGCGTGCTGGACTACGAGCAGGAGCACAACGCTCGCCCGCAGGTCGTCGAGATGATGGGCCAGCGGCTCGAGGAGCTCCGCCGCGGCGCGCAACCCGGATCGGGGGAGCACCGGGCGGAACCGGCGGAGGCGCAGGGCTCCGCGAAGGGTTCGCCGGTGACGCCGGCCGGGGCACCCGAAGCGATGCATCCGCTGCGGCACGGAAACCACAACCGTCCCGGCAGCACGTAGCCCGGGCGAGCCCGCTGACCGGGAAGGACGCGCGCGAGGTAGCGCGGAGACCTTCACCGGCGCAGCCCCGCGTCCTCGGGCAGGACGTCGGGGCCTGGCGCGGCTGCGATCATCGCCGACCAGCCGCGCGACCGCGCCTGATGCCGCGCGTTCGCCCAGGTCAGTCGCTCGTCTTGAGCTTCTTCATGATCAGGTGTGAGTCGACCCTGGCCACCGCGCGCAACGCCATGAGCTTGGTCGTGAGGAAGGTTTCGAAGGTCGGCGAGTCCTCCACGGCCACGCGGATGAGGTAGTCGGGGCGGCCGAACAGGCGGTGCACCTCGATCACCTCGTCGTAGGCGGTGATCGCGCCTTCCAGCTCCTCGACGGTCTGCAGGTCGTTGATGCTGATCTCGACCGAGACCATGACCTCGAAGCCGCGACCGGTGGCGGCCGGATCGATGCGGGCGCGGTAGCCGGTGATGATCCCCTCGGACTCGAGGCGCTTGACCCTGCGCAGGCACGGGGCGGGTGTGAGGCCGACCCGTTGGGCGAGCTCGACGTTGGTCAACCTGCCGTCCTGGCTCAGATGAAACAATATTGCGCGATCCAGGGCATCTATCGACATCGCGTTGCTCCCAGGCTCGGAAACCGGGCACGTACGGCAACCACATTACTGCGTTCGCCACCTAAAATTGCAGCCATGCCTGCTGTCCTGGTCGCTGAGACCGCTTCCTCGCCGCGCGCCGACCTGCGGGGTGCTCTGCGCGATTCGAGCTCCGTGGGGCTCGCGATGATCCCGCTGGGCATCGCGTTCGGACTGCTCGTGGTGCACGCCGGTCTGGACTGGTGGTGGGCGACGGCGTTCGCGGCCCTGATCTACGCGGGCTCGCTGGAGTTCCTGCTGATCGGCCTCGTCGTGGCCGCCGCGCCGCTGGCGAACGTCGCGGTGACCGCGCTGCTGGTCAACTTCCGGCACGTGTTCTACGCGCTGTCCTTCCCGCTGCACCGAGTGCGCAGCCGAATCGGCAAGGTGTACAGCACTTTCGCGCTCACCGACGAGGCGTACGCGCTGTCGACCGGGCCGGCGGCGCAGGAGTGGAGCGGCAGGCGGATCGTGTGGTTGCAGGTGCTGCTGCACGTCTACTGGGTCGCGGGCGCGACGCTGGGCGCGCTGTTCGGGGCGCTGGTGCCGTTCCGGCTCGACGGTCTCGACTTCGCGCTCACCGCGCTGTTCGTCGTGCTGGCCATCGACGCCTACCGGGCGCGTCGCAGCGTTCCCGTTCCGGCGCTGGCGATGGTCTGCGCGCTGGTGAGCGCGCTGCTGTTCCCCGAGCAGATGCTGCTGGTCTCCCTCGGGCTGTTCACCGCCTGCCTGCTGGCGAGCCGGATCCTGCTGCGGAAGAAGGGCGTCGATGCCTGACCCGATCCACATCGCCGGCGCGGTGGCCGTGTCCGTCGCCGTCACCTGGGCGTTGCGGGCCTTGCCGTTCGCCGCGCTGGCACCGCTGCGCAGCAGCGCGACCGTGCACTTCCTCGGCTCGCGGATGCCGGTCGGCGTCATGGTGATCCTCGCCGTCTACACGCTGCACGACACCCGGGCCTTCGCCTACGCGCCGACCGCGCTGTCGCTGGCGGCGACGATCGGGTTGCACCTGTGGAAGCGCAACCCGGTGCTGAGCATCCTCGGCGGAACCGCGGTCCACGTGCTGCTGACCAGCGTGGTCTTCGCTCAGTCCTGATAGGTGCGGTAGGCGGCGACGAGCTGGGTCTCGGCGGCGTCGAAGTACGCGTCGAGCTTCTCCGCCGCGGCCTCCCGGTGCCCGGCCGTGAGCAGGTCGGCGATCTCCCGGTTGAACCCGAGGTAGGGCTTGTGGAACTCCTCCGGGCGCGACATGACGTGGAACGCCAGGCGCAGCTCCGCCAGCAGCTGGCGCATCGTGTCGTTGACCCGGGGGCTGCCCGCCAGCGCCGCCAGCGCCTCGTGGAAGCGCATGTTCGCCGTGCCCACGTCCCACCAGCGCTCCTCGGTCGCCGCGCGCTCGCCGTCGCTGACGGCGCGGTCGACCGCTGAGACCAGGTCGGGGTTCTCGCCGCGGCGCACCGCGCTGGTCTCCAGCAAGCGGCGGATCCGGTAGAGGTCGATGACGTCCTCGGCGGAGAGCACCCGGACGAACACGCCGCGGTGGAACTCGTGCACCAGCAGCCGTTCGTGCACCAGCAGCCGGAAGGCTTCGCGCAGCGTGTTGCGGGAGACCGCGAGGGCCTTGCCCGCGCTCTCCTCCGACAGCCGGGTGCCGGGGGACAGGGCGCCGTCGATGATCCGCTGCCGCAGCACGTCGGCGACCCGCTCGGCGGTGCTGGTGCGGTCGAGCAGCGCCCGGTCGGCCGCCAGCAGGTCAGCCCACGGATCGGTCGCGGTCAAGCCGGCTCCCTGTGCAGTAGGTGCAGGTGATCAACAGTTTAACGGGAAAGTTCCAAACGGGGTATTGCGGGATTGTTCAACAATTCTCTATGTTGTTCCGAACCACAGCCACCGCGGGATCGGAGTGCCATGACCGAGACGAGCACACCCCGGCAGAACGGATCGAAGGGGAAGCGCAGCACGCTGCTCGGTGCGGTGTTCCTGATGGCCACCAGCGCCATCGGGCCCGGCTTCATCACCCAGACGACCCAGTTCACCACCCAGCTCGGGGCCGCCTTCGCCTTCGCGATCCTGGTGTCGATCCTGGTCGACATCGCCGTCCAGCTGAACGTCTGGCGGGTCATCGGCGTCTCCGGCATGCGCGCCCAGGACCTGGGCAACAAGGTGCTGCCCGGCCTCGGCTACGTGATGGCCGCGCTGGTGGTCTTCGGCGGGCTGGTGTTCAACATCGGCAACATCGCGGGGACCTCGCTGGGCCTGGACGCGCTGTTCGGGCTCGACGCCAAGATCGGTGGCACGCTGTCCGCGGTGATCGCGATCGGCATCTTCCTCAGCAGGCGCGCGGGTGTGGCGATGGACCGCATCGTCGTGGTGCTGGGGATCGTGATGATCGCGCTGACCGCCTTCGTCGCGTTCTCCTCCGCGCCTCCCGTCGGTCAGGCGCTCGTGCAGGCCGTGTGGCCGAGCGAGGTCGACTTCCTGGCCATCACCACGCTCATCGGCGGCACCGTCGGCGGCTACATCACCTACGCCGGGGCGCACCGGCTGGTCGACGCCGGCGTGACCGGCCCGGACCAGATCACCGACGTCAGCCGCAGCTCCGTGGTGTCGCTGCTGGTCACCGGTGTGATGCGGCTGGTGCTGTTCCTCGCGGTGTTCGGCGTGGTCGCCGGCGGCGTCGCGCTCAGCTCGGCCAACCCGACCGCCGAGGCGTTCCAGCACGCGGCCGGTGAGATCGGGGTGCGGCTGTTCGGCATGATCCTCTGGGCTGCCAGCATCACCTCGGTCGTCGGCGCCGCCTACACCTCGGTGTCGTTCCTGGTGACCTTCTCCCGCTCGCTGGAGAAGGCCCGCAACTGGCTGGTCGTGGCGTTCGTGGCGATCTCCGCGCTGGTGTTCGTGCTGCTGGACCAGGCACCCACCACACTGCTGGTGCTGGCCGGTGCGCTCAACGGACTGATCCTTCCGGTGGGCTTCGGCGTGCTGATGTTCGTGGCAGCCCGGCGCGGCGACCTGCTCGGCGGCTACCGCTACCCGCGCTGGCTGCTGGTGATCGGAGCGGTCGCTTGGCTGCTGACGGTCTACCTGGGCGTGAACTCGGTCGGCGGCATCGCAGCGCTGTGGAAGTGAGGACGACGATGGATCTCAACGCGGACCTGGCCGAAGGTTTCGGCCGCTGGGAACTCGGCGACGACGAAGCGCTGCTGGGCGTGGTCACCAGCGCCAACGTGGCCTGCGGCTTCCACGCGGGCGACTCCGTGGTGATCCGCGCGGCGGTGACCCGGGCCGCCGAGCGCGGCGTGGCCGTCGGTGCGCAGGTCGGCTACCGGGACCTGGCCGGGTTCGGCCGCCGGTTCATCGACGTGCCGCCGCGCGAGCTGACCGACGACGTGATCTACCAGATCGGCGCGCTGGCCGGCTTCGCCCGCGTGGCGGGCACCGAGGTCGGCTACGTCAAGCCGCACGGCGCGCTCTACAACGCGATCGTGCACCACGCCGAGCAGGCCGCCGCCGTGGTCGAAGCGGTCCGCGCCTACGACCCGGGGCTGGCCGTGCTCGGCCTGCCCGGCTCGGAGTGGCTCTCGCAGGCCGAGCAGGCCGGGCTGCGGACCTTCCGCGAAGCCTTCGCCGACCGCGCCTACACGCCCGAGGGCACCCTCGTGTCGCGGCGCGAACCCGGAGCGGTGCTGCACGACCCCGAGGAGATCGCCCAGCGCTGCCTGAAACTCGCCGCGGGCGAACCGATCCGGGCCGTCGACGGCAGCGAGATCGAGGTGCGCGCCGACTCGATCTGCGTGCACGGCGACAGCCCGGGAGCGGTCGCCATCGCCCAGGCCGTGCGCGACCGGCTCAGCGGGGCCGGCGTGGTGCTGCGGCCGTTCGTGGCGGGAGGGAGCTGATGCGCTTCCTGCCCTGCGCCGACTCGGGGCTGCTGATCGAACTGGCCGATCTGCAGGAGGTGCACGCGCTGTACGCGGCGCTCGCCGACTCACCGCCCGAAGGCGTCATCGACCTCGTCCCGGCGGCGAGGACGCTGCTGCTGCAACTGGATCCGCAGCGCTCCGACGTCAAGGCGATCGAGGCCGCGGTGCGCGCCGTCGAACCGCGCGGCGGACTGCGCGAGGAGGGCGAGCAGCTGGAGGTGCCGGTGGTCTACGACGGCGCCGACCTCGCCGAGGTGGCCCGGCTGACCGGACTCACCGAGCGCGAGGTCGTCGACAAGCACACCGCAGCGGAGTGGAAGGTCGCCTTCGGCGGATTCGCACCGGGTTTCGGCTACCTCAGCGGCGGTCCGCAAGACCTGGTGGTGCCTCGGCGGTCCGAGTCGCGCACCGCCGTTCCCGCCGGAGCCGTGGGGCTGGCAGGCGCCTTCAGCGGCATCTACCCGCGCGAGTCGCCCGGCGGCTGGCAGCTCATCGGACACACCGACCTGCAGATTTTCAGCATCGACCGCGATCCGCCCGCGCTGCTGCGCCCGGGTGTGCGAGTGCGGTTCCGGGAGATCGGATGACACTGGAAGTCCTGGCCACCGGCCCGCTCGCCACCGTTCAAGACCTCGGCAGGCCGGGCCTGGCGGGGATCGGCGTGGGCACCTCCGGTGCCGCCGACGCCGTTTCGCTGCGACTCGCGAACCGCCTGGTGGGCAACGAGGAGAACACCGCCGCCATCGAGGTCACCTTCGGCGGGCTCGTCGTGCGCCCCACCCGCGACGTGACCGTGGCGCTCACCGGAGCACCGTGCCCGATCGCGGTCGACGGTCGAGGCGCGGCGGCGAACGCGGTGCTGCGCGTGCCCGCCGGGGCCGAGCTGCGGCTCGGCGTCCCGGCGATCGGGTTGCGCAGCTACCTCGCGGTGCGCGGCGGCATCGACGTCGAACCGGTGCTCGGCTCGCGCTCCACCGACGTGCTCTCCGGCCTCGGCCCCGACCAGCTCCGACCCGGCGCCGTGCTGCCGATCGGGCCGCCGCCCGCGCGGTTCCCGGTCGTGGACGTCGCGCCCGTCGCCGGTCCCGCCGAGGAGGTCGTGCTGCGGGTCCGGCCGGGTCCGCGCGCCGACTGGTTCACCGACGAGGCGCTGGAATCGCTGGTCAGCGCGCCGTACGAGGTCACCTCCGAGAGCAACCGGGTCGGCATGCGCCTCGACGGGCCGGTGCTGGAGCGCAGCCGGACCGAGGAACTGCCCAGCGAAGGCATGGTCGCCGGCGCGCTCCAGGTGCCGCCGCTGGGAACACCCACGCTGTTCCTGGCCGACCACCCCGTCACCGGCGGGTACCCGGTGATCGGCGTCGTGCCGGCCGCCGACGTGGCCAAGGCCGCGCAGGCGCGACCCGGCCAGCACGTCCACTTCCGCTGCATCTGAGGAGGCCACGATGGCGAAGGACATGTCACCCGAGCAGGCTCGGGAAGCGTTCCGCGGTGGGCTGCGCGTGCCGACCTCGGGCTTCAGCGCCGGGTGGACGCAGGCGAACCTGATCTCGCTGCCGCGCGAGCACGCCTACGACTTCCTGCTGTTCGCCCAGCGCAACCCCAAGTCCTGCCCGGTGCTGGACGTGACCGAACCGGGCGAGACCAGCGCATCGATCTTCCGGGGCGATCTGCGCACCGACCTGCCCGCCTACACCGTCTACCGGGACGGCGAGCTGGTGGAGGAGCGCGCCGAGGTCGTCGACCTGTGGCGGGACGACCTGGTCAGCTTCCTCGTGGGGTGCAGCTTCACGTTCGAGGCCGCGCTGCTGGAGGCCGACGTCCCGGTCCGGCACATCGAGGCGGGCAGCAACGTGCCGATGTACCGGACCGCCCGGCAGTGCCGGCCGGCCGGAGAGCTGTCGGGGCCGATGGTGGTGTCGATGCGTCCCGTCCCCGCGGAACTGGTCGCCACCGCCGTGCGGGTGACCTCCCGCTACCCGGCGGTGCACGGCGCCCCGGTGCACGTCGGTTCTCCGGAAGCCCTGGGGATCACCGACCTCGGCCAACCCGACTTCGGCGAGGCCGTCGAGGTCCGCCCCGGTGAGGTCCCGGTCTTCTGGGCCTGCGGGGTCACGCCGCAGGCCGCGGTGATGCAGTCCAAGCCGCCGTTCGCCATCGGTCACGCCCCTGGCCACATGGCCATCACCGACGCCCGCGACAGCGACTACCAGGTCCCGTAGCGCGGCGGGACGAGGACCAGGACGGCCTGCGATCCTCGTCATGATTGCGACACCGGCGCGGTGACCTCTGCTTACCGTGGGCTCGTGACTTTTCGCATTCCGCTCCAGGTCCGCAGCTACGAGCTCGATGCGCTCGGCCACGTCAACCACGCCGTGTACCACCAGTACGGCGAGGTGGCGCGGGTCGCCGGGTTCCAGGCGGCCGGGTGCGACTGGGACGGGCTGGTCGCCCGGAAGCTGTCGCCCGTGCTGCTGAGCACGACGGTGAACTTCCGGCGCGAGCTGCGCGCCAACGAGCACATCGAGGTGTCCTGCGAGGCGAAGTTCGGCTCCGGGAAGTCCTTCCACCTCGACACGGTGATCACCAAGGCAGACGGCACGATCTCCGCCGACATCACCTGCGTGCTGGGCCTGATGGACCTCGAAGCGCGCAAGCTCGTCGCCGACCCCCGGAGCGCGCTCGAAGCGGTCGGCTTCGACGCCGACGCGCTGGCCCCCGGTGTCTGAGCGGTTCAGCGCTCGGCGTTCACCGACGTGCGCCGACCGGGCAGTTCGAAGGCCAGGATCCGGCGGGCGGCCGCCGCGGCATCGCGGTCGAGCCGCCGCCAGTCGTCGTAGGGTTCGGCCTGCTCCCGCAGCGGGGCGAGGTTCTTCAGCAGGATTCGGGTGTTCGTCTCAGCGCTCATCGTTCGGCTTCCCGTCAACGGGGTGTCTCCCCACTGAGGTTGATCGCCGAGCGGCGGTCCGGGATTAGCCGGAAGTAGCGCAGACCACGTCGGAGATCACGGCATCACCGAGCCGATCTCCACCGCGCCGCCCCGACCGGGGATCATCGTGACGTTGCGGTGCACCGGGCGCTCCGGTGCCGAATCGATCGCGCTCAGATCGGCGCGGCGGGCGATCTCCCCGGTGAGGAGGCGCATCTCCTCCATCGCCAGAGTCGCGCCGAGGCAGCGGCGATCACCGCCGCCGAACGGGATCCACGTGGTGGAGCCGGGTTTCACGCCGACGAACCGGTCCGGGTCGAACCGGAACGGGTCGGCGTAGAGGTCTTCGCGGTGGTGCAGCGAGAGGATTCCGATCAGCACCCGCGACCGCTCCGGCACGACCCGGTCGCCGAACCGCCAGTGGGACATGACCCGCCTGCCCAGCATCGGGATCACCGGGCGCACCCGCATCGCTTCGTGGATCGTCGCGTCGACGTAGCCGCCGTCGTCCTCGGAGCGGGCCGCGTCGCGGAGCCTGCCGTAGAACTCGGGGTGCCGCACCAGCCGCTCGAACGCCCAGCCGATGGAGTTGGCGGTCGTCTCGTGCCCCGCCAGCACCAGCGTCAGCAGCTCGTTGCGCAGCTCGCCGTCGGTGAGCCCGGCGCCCTCGTCGTCGCGGGCGTCGAGCAGCAGCGACAGGATGTCGTGCCGCTCGCCGGGCACGTGCGCGGCGCGGCGCTCGGCGATCACCGCCAGCATCGCGCGGTCGAGGTGCGCCAGCCCCCACTTCTGCACTCCCACCGGCTCCGCGCTGCGCATCGACACCAGCTCGCTGACCCGCGCCAGCGGGCTCACCGACAGCGCCAGCATCTGCCGCAGCCGCTTGCGCAGCAGCTGCTCGGACTCCCCGGAGCGGTAGTCGATGCCGAACACCCCGGACATGATCACGTCGAGGGTGACCTGCTGCGCGGAGTCGGCGAGCCGGATCCGGGAACCGGGCTGCCAGCCGTTGATCTCGCGGGTGGTGGCGTCGAGGATCTGCTCCCGGTAGCGGGCGATGGCCTTGCCGTGGAACGGCGGCATCAGCAGCTTGCGCTGCCTGCGGTGCCGCTCACCGGTCGCGGTCAGCACCGACTCGCCGACGATGGGCCGCAGCTGCGACTGCCCGGCGGTGGACGGAGCCAGGGCCGGGCCCGCGGTGAACAGCGACTTCACGTGGTCGGGGTGCGAGGTGATGGTCAGCGGCCGCTTCTCCAGCAGCGTGTTGACGCGGAAGACGTCCCCGTGGAGCCGGGTTCCCTCGAACAGCACGCGCCCCTGGTCGCGGCCCAACCGCAAGGTCTGCAGCAGCGGCCCGGAACCGTGCAGCGGTGGTGGCGTGCCGAGCTCGTCGACCGGTCCGGCGGGGGACGGTGCGAGCTCCCCGGACCCGGACGGCGTCGAAGTCTCCCACCAGCGGTGCCGGTGCTCGCTGGGGGATGTGGTGGTCGAGGTCGTCATGACCGCAACGCTATCGGCGAGTGACCGCGCCCACATCGTGCTGCGGGCCCGGTTCCGCCTCCTACCTGAGGAGGAGTCGCGACGATTCCGGTGGGCCGGGCGGGGTTCTAGGCTGGCCCGGATGAGGGGTCTGATCCGCTACGTGCACGGCCGAGCCGCGGCGCTGCCGTTCGGCTACCCGCCTGCGGTGGTGCTGCCCGGCCACGCGTGCCTGGTGGTGGTGTCGGCGGTCGCGGTGGTGCAGCGGCTGGCGGCCGAGGACGCGGACTGGACGCTCGTCGGCGGCCTGCTCGCGATCTTGCCGGTGGTGTACCTGCTGGTCGGAACGCCGATCCCGGCCTCGGGGCGGCCCGTCGGCGTCGCCGGGTGCGCGCTGCTGGGCACCTCGATCCTGCTGGTGCACCCGGTGCCCAACGACCTCGCGCCGCTGATCCTGGTCGTGATGCTCGCCGAGTGCGCGGCCGTCACCTCGGTTCGGGTGAGCCTGACGGTCGCCGCCCTGGCCGCGCTGGTCCCGACCGCGGCGGCAGCCGTCGGGCACCTCGGCTACGGCCTGCCGTTCTCCCTGGTCGCGGTCGCGCTCGGCTGGGCCACCGGGTTCATCATCAGGACCCAGCTGCGGTCGTTCGAGCGGGAACGCCAGGTGCAGGCCGAGCGGGCGGTGCAGGCCGCCGACGACGAGCGCCGCCGCATCGCGCGCGAGGTGCACGACGTCGTCGCGCACTCGCTGAGCATCACGCTGCTGCACCTCACCGGTGCCAGGCGGGCGCTGCAGGAGGACCGCGACGTCGACGACGCGGTCGAGGCGCTCACCGACGCCGAACGACTCGGAAGGCAGGCGATCGCCGACATCCGCCGCACGGTCGGGCTCCTGGACTCCGAACCGTCGAAGGTCCGCCCGGAACCGGGCATCGACGACATCGCCGATCTCGTCTCCGACGTCGTCAGAGCCGGTGTCCCGGTGACCTACAGGCTGGACGGTGACGCCCGATCCGTCTCCGCGGCAACGGGTCTCGCGCTCTACCGGATCGCCCGCGAATCGCTGGCCAACGTCGTCAAGCACTCCCCGGGAACCGCCGCGCTGGTGCGGCTGGTCATCGACGACGGCGTGGCGCTGACCGTCGCCAACGCGCTGCAGGGCGCGGTCGGAGCGCCCGAGCCCGGGAACGGCATCGCGGGCATGCGGCAGCGCGCCGAACTGCTGGGCGGGCGCCTGCGAGCCGGTCCCGCCGGCGATGAATGGGTGGTGCGCGCGGAGTTCTCACCGGAACCGAACGACCTGCTGCCGACACCGGAGGAGGCCCGATGATCAAGGTTCTGCTCGTCGACGACCAGGAGCTGGTGCGCTCCGGGTTGCGGCGGATCCTGCGCCGCAAGGACGGTTTCGCCGTCATCGGGGAGTGCGCGGACGGCGCGGAGGTCGCCTCGGCCGTCGCCGCCGACCGGCCCGACGTGGTCGTGATGGACCTGCGGATGAAGCACGTCGACGGCATCGAGGCCACCCGCGGGCTGCAGGCGACCGACGACGCTCCGCCGGTGCTGGTGCTGACGACCTTCGACGACGACCAGCTGCTCTCCGGCGCGTTGCGCGCGGGCGCGAGCGGCTTCCTGCTCAAGGACTCCCCGGCCGAGGACGTCATCCGCGCGGTCCGGTCGCTGGCCGCGGGCGAGGCGTGCCTGGACCCGGCCGTCACCGGGCGCGTGCTCACCGCCTACCGCTCCTCGTCCCCGGCCCCGGAGGTCGCCGTCGACGAGCTCACCTCCCGCGAGCACGACGTCCTCGTGCTCATCGGACGTGGCCTGTCCAACTCCGAGATCGCCTCGGAACTGGGCATTTCCGAGGTGACGGTGAAGAGCCACGTGGGCCGCATCTTCGTCAAGCTCGACCTGCGGGATCGCGCGGCCGCCATCGTCTACGCCTTCGACCACCGCATCGTCACGCCGAGGTAGCGCCGCACCGGGCTTCGGGAGGAATACCCCCGAGGTGCCTCGGGTGCGGCTCGCCGCGCTGCGGCGACGACCGGTCGTGGGCAGTGGGTTCTCGGTGGGAGGAGAACGCCCGTCAGCGCGTGCGGAACCAGGACGGCGCACGGCGGCGGAACTCCTGCGGCCGCAGCGCACCCGCCCCTTCGGGCAGCGCGGCGAGCACGGGCACGCCGGTGGTGCGGGGGAGCTCGGTGAGGTTGCAGCGCTCGGCCAGGCCCGGCTCCTCGGGCACGGCGCCGAGCACCAGGCCGGCCGGTTCCAGGCCGCGCGAGCGCAGCGCCTCGACGGTGAGCTCGGTGTGGTTGAGCGTGCCCAGACCGACCCGGGTCACGACGTGGACCTGGACCTCGTGGTCGCGGGCGAGGTCGGCGGCGAGGTCGGGCAGGGTGCCCCCGGTGGTGTCTAGGCGGACCAGGGCACCGCCCGCGCCCTCCACGATCACCGTGCCGTGCGCTCCGGCGAGCTCGCGGACGCGGGCCGCGTGGTCGCCGATCGTCGGGATGCCGACCGTGCGCAGGCGGGCGGCGGTGTCCGGGGCGAGCGGGTCCGGGAGATGGGTGAACTGCGCGACCTCGCAGCCCGCCAGGCGGCGGACCACCTCGACGTCGGGCTCGTCGTCGCCGGTCTGGGTCGGCTTGGCCACCACCACGTCGGGTCCGAAGTGGAGGGCCCAAGCCGCTGTGGCCACGGTCTTCCCGACCCCGGTGTCGGTTCCGGTGACGAAGACGATCACGGTTGTCCTCCGTGCTGTTCGACGACGCGCGTCAGCGCCCGCACCGCGTGGTCCCAGGCGTCAGCGCCGATCCCGGCCTGGGTGGTGATCCGCAGCCGCGACACGCCGTCGGGCACCGACGGCGGTCGGAAGCAGCCGACCCGCACCCCGGCGTCGAGCGCGGCGGCCTGCGCCGCGAGCGCCACCTGCGGGGACGGCATAGGCACCGAGAGCACCGCACCCGCCGACCTGCTCACCGCGAGGCGGTCGGCGAGCTCGCGGGCTCGCCGGTGGACGCGCCGGGGGAGTGCGGGCCGCTCGCGCAGCAGGCGCAGCGCGGCCAGCGCCCCCGCGACGGGCGCCGGGGCCAGCGCGGTGTCGAAGATGAACGGCCGCGCGCGGTTGACGAGGTGGTCGATCAACGCGTCCGACCCCAGCACCGCGCCACCCATCGCACCCAGCGACTTCGACAACGTCGCCGTCATGACCACCTGCGGCGCCTCGCCCAGACCGGCCACCAGGCCCCGGCCGCCATCGCCCACGACACCCAGTCCGTGCGCCTCGTCGACCAGCAGCAGCGCGCCTCGCTCGGCGCAGACACCGGCCAGTTCGGGCAGCGGTGCGGCGTCGCCGAGCACCGAGTAGACCGACTCGGTCAGCACCAGCGCCCGCCGACCACCGGCCCGGTCCAGCGCCGACCGCACCGCGTCGACGTCGTTGTGCGGCACCACCTGGATCGTCGCCCGGGACAACCGGGCCGCGTCGATCAGCGACGCGTGCACGTGCGCGTCCGAGACGATGAGCGCGTCGCGGTCGGCCAGCGCGGTCACCGCGGACAGGTTCGCGTGGTAGCCGCTGGACATCACCAGCGCGGACCGCCGGCCCGTGAACCCGGCGAGCTCGGCCTCCAGCTCGCCGTGCGCCGTCGTGGTGCCGGTGACCAACCGGGACGCACCCGAGCCCGCACCCCACGCCAGCGCCGCGTCGGCGGTGGCCCGGCGCACCTCGGGATGCGTGCTCAAGCCCAGGTAGTCGTTGCTGGCGAGGTCGATGACCTGCTCGTCCACCGAGCGCGCCCGCAGCGCGCGCTGCAGACCCGCCCGCTCGCGGGCCTCCCGCTGCTCGGCCAGCCACCCGTCCCAGCTCATCCGGCCTTCACCCCCGCGGCGATGCCCGCGCACAGCGTCGCCACGTCCTCGTCGGTGCACACGTACGGCGGCATCGTGTAGATCAGGTCCCGGAACGGGCGCAGCCACGCGCCCTCGGAGAGCGCGGCCTCGGTCGCCGCGGCCACGTCGACGGGGTGATCGAGCCGCACCACGCCGACGGCGCCGAGCACCCGCACCTCGGCCGCGTCGATGTCGTGCAGCGCCAGCAAGCCGCGGTTGATCCGCCGCACGTCGTGCACCCACCGGCCGGTGGCGAGCACCTCGAGGCTGGCGGAGGCGACCGCGCAGGCCAGCGGATTGCCCATGAAGGTCGGTCCGTGCATGAGCACACCGGAATCGCTGCCGGAGATGCCGCGAGCCACCTCGCTGGTGCACAGCGTCGCGGCCAGCGTCAGGTATCCGCCGGTCAGCGCTTTGCCCAGGCACAGCACATCGGGGCTGACACCGCCCGCTTCGGAGGCGAAGAGCGTGCCGGTGCGCCCGAAACCGGTGGCGATCTCGTCGAAGACCAGCACCAGCCCGTGCTCGTCGGCGACCTCCCGGAACACCCGCAGGCATTCGGCTGGGTAGGGGTGCATGCCGCCCGCGCCCTGCAGCAGCGGCTCCACGATCAGCCCGGCCAGGGCGTCCGCGTGCTCGGCTGCGAGCGCGCGGAAACCCGACTCCCACTCGGCGACGTCACCGCCGATGTCCGGCGGTCGTTCGCCGAAGACCTGGTCGGGCAACACCGTCGACCACATCGAATGCATGCCGCCGTCGGGATCGCACACGCTCATGCAGTCGAACGTGTCGCCGTGGTAACCGCCGCGCACGGTGAGGAACCGCGTCCGCTCGGGCCGCCCGACGCCGCGCTGGTGCTGCAGCGCCATCTTCATCGCGACCTCGACGCTCACCGATCCGGAGTCGGCGAGGAAGACCCGGTCGAGCCCGTCGGGGGTGATCTCGACCAGCCGCCTGGCCAGTTCGATGGCCGGCTCGTGGGTGAGTCCCCCGAACATCACGTGCGAGAACCGTTCCGCCTGCTCGCGCAGCGCCTCGTCGAGCACCGGGTGCCGGTAGCCGTGGATCGCCGACCACCACGACGCCATCCCGTCGACCGCCTCGCCGACGCCGTCGATGGTGATCCGGCTGCCCGAAGCGCCGGTCACCAGCCGCGTCGGCGCGGGGTCGAGCATCGAGGTGTAGGGGTGCCACAGGTGCTCGCGGTCGAAGGCGAGCAGGTCCGCGGCGCCCATCACGCGTTCGGCAGGACGTCGGTGCCCGCGCCCCGGCGGCGGATCGCCGGATCGACGGGCCGCTGCGCGATCTCCTCGTCGGAGCCCAGCACGACGAAGCCGTTGTCGCGGATCATCGCGATGTCCGCCTCGGCCTCCTGGCCCTCCGAGGTGAGGTAGTCGCCGAGGAAGATCGAGTTGGCGACGTGCAGCGCGAGCGGCTGGAGCGAGCGCAGGTGCATCTCGCGGCCACCGGCGATGCGGACCTCCCGGTCCGGGCAGACGAACCGCGCCATCGCCAGGATCTTCACGCAGCGGGTGGGGGAGAGCTCCCAGGTGTTCTCGAACGGGGTGCCGTCGAAGGGCATGAGGAAGTTCACCGGGATCGAGTCGGATTCGAGCTCCTTGAGCGCGAACAGCGCCTCGACCAGCTGTTCATCGGTCTCGCCCAGCCCCGCGATCAGACCCGAGCACGGCGACAGGCCCGCGGTCTTCGCCTTGCCGACGGTGTCGACGCGGTCGGCGTAGGTGTGGGTCTGGACGATCGTGTCGTGGTGGCTCTCGGCCGTGTTGATGTTGTGGTTGTAGGCGTCCACCCCGGCGTCCTTGAGCCGCTCGGCCTGGCCGTCGGACAGCAGCCCGAGGCACGCGCACACCTCGACGTCCGGGTGCTCGGACTTGAGCGCACCGACCATCTCGGTGACCTTGTCGATGTCGCGGTTCGAGGGGCCGCGGCCGGAGGCGACCATGCACACCCGGCTGGCCCCGCCTTGGAGACCGGCTCCCGCCTGCCGCAGGGTTTCGTCCTTGGACAGCCACGAGTACTTCAGGATCGGCGCGTTCGAGCCGAGGGCCTGCGAGCAGTAGTTGCAGTTCTCCGGGCACAGACCTGACTTCAGGTTCACCAGGTAGTTGACCTTCACGGTGTTCCCGAAGTGCGCGCGCCGCAGCCTGCCTGCCGCCGCCACGACGGGCATCAGGTCGGCGTCGTCGCCGCGCAGGACGGCGAGCGCGTCGTCGGCGGTGGCCGGAGTCCCGGCCAGGACCGCGTCGGCGAGCTGATCGAAGGTGGTGCCCATGGGGTCCTCTCCCGAAGTCGACCTGAACAGTGTTCACCTGAACGGCGTTCAGGCTAGACTGGGGGCACCGACCGGTCAACTGGAGGTTTTCGAGTGCGCTACCACCGCAGCGATGTCGTGGCTCGGGCCATCGAGGTCCTCGACGAGTACGGGCTGGAATCGCTCACCATGCGCCGGCTCGCCTCCGAGCTCGGCGTGCAGCCCAGCGCGCTCTACCACCACGTCCCCAACAAGCAATCGCTGCTGGCGGCCGTCGCCGACGAGATCCTCCAGCGCGGCAGCAGGCGCCGCCGCGCCGAGCGCTGGGACCGGCGGGTGATCGAGGTCTGCGCCGAGCTGCGCGACGCGATGCTCGCCTACCGCGACGGCGCCGAGGTCGTCGTCACCGCGCACACCTTCGGGCTCGGCGCCCGCGAACCCGCGACCGCGCTGCGCTCGGCGCTCGGCGATGGGGGGTTGCCCGGCGACCTGGTGGACGTGGGCACCCGCGCGATCTTGCACCTGGTGTTCGGCCACACGGTCGAGGAGCAGACCGCGATGCAGGCGGCCAGCGCCGGAGCCATCGACCGGAACCCCGCTGGCGCAGCTGATTTCGAGCAGGGCCTGCAACTGCTGCTCGACGGGCTCCGCGCCCGGGTTTCGGCGAGCTGAGCCCGGTCGGGTCGCTGCGGTGGCGGGATGGAGTGTTCACCGCCTCGTGCGCGTCGTTGCGCTCGGCCGTGGCCGACCTCGCCGACGACGACCTGCTGCAGCCGTCCGGGTGCCGGGGCCGGCTGGTGCGAGACCTGGTGTGCCACCTGATCATCGACGCGCAGGACGTCCTGATCACGCTCGCGACACCGGCGGAGGCCGAGCCGACCCGCGACGCGATCACCTGCTGGGACGTCACCAGCGAGCCGCCGACCGGCGACGACCCGCTGGAGGCGCTCACGGTCCGGCTGGCCGCCGCCTGCGAGGAGCCGTGGCTGCTGAAGTTCCACCTCGACGACTCGGCTCGGCGGCAGGAAGCTCGACCAGCTCGGGCTCTCGGTGCCCCACGTGCTCGGTCAGTCCCCGACCGTCCCGTACCGGGGGCGGCCGGCGGTCCGGTAGGTCTGGATCGCCACGCCCTGCGGCGTGGTCCGGTTCGCGGCGAGTTCGAGCTCGGTGTCGGGCCCCTGCTCGGCGAACAGCCGCATCCCCTGGCCGACGATCACCGGGAAGGTGATCAGGTTGAGCTCGTCGACCAGGTCGTTCGCCAGCAGGAACCGCACCAGGGTGGCGCTGCCGTGGACCTGCAGCTCCTCGCCGGGCCGGTCCTTGAGCTCGCGCACCGCCGCCGCGACGTCGCCGGTGAGCACCGTCGTGTTGGCCCAGCTCGGGTCGGTCAGGGTCGTGGAGGCGACGTACTTGGGCAGAGCGTTGAGCTGGGTCGCGATCGGGTCGTCGGGGTCGTCGACCTTCGGCCAGTAGGCGGCGAAGATGTCGTAGGTCCGCCGCCCGAGCAGGAAGGCGCCGACCCGCCCGAACATCGCGTCCATGAACTGCCCGACCTCGTCGTCGAACAGCGGCGCGAGCCAACCGCCGCGCTCGAAACCGCCGCTGCGGTCCTCGTCAGGACCGCCGGGGCCCTGCATCACGCCGTCGACCGAGAGGAACGTGCTCACCGTCAGCTTCATCGTCCTGGTCCTTTCCGGTGGTCGTCACCAGGGTGGACCGCTCCCGGACGGGAAACTCATCGGTGGGTCAGTCGCGGCGCGGCCTGCGGTGCAGGAGCCTGAACCGCGACCACTGCGTCTCGGCGGCCTCGATGGAGCGCCGGGTGCGCTCCGGGTCCACTGCGGAGAGCTGGGCGGCGATCGCCTGCGCGACCGCGAGTCCCGGCGCCAGCGAGGGGAAGAAGGCGACGCCCTCGGCGGGGATCAGCACGATCCGCTCGGAGGCCGCGGCCAGGGCGGGGCTGGCCGCGTCGGTGAGGGCGAAGACCCGCGCACCTCGGTCGTGGGCTTCCTCGGCCGCGGTCACCGTGCTCTGGTAGAGCCGCCAGAAGCTGATCGCGATGAGCACGTCGCCCGGTTCGATCCGGGAGACCGCGTTGGCCAGCTCGGCGTCGTCGTGCACGACGGTAGCCTCGTAGCCGGCCAGCTGCACGTTGTGCCCGAGCGCGGAGCCCACCGAGAAGTAGCTCCCGTTGGCCACGATCACGGTCCGCCGGGACTGCGCGATCGCCTCGGCGATGGTGCGCAGCAGCTGCTCGTCCAGGCGGCGGTTGAGGACCGCCAGCGAGTCCAGGTCGCGGCGCAACGAGGCGCCGCCGAGCTCGCCCTCGGCCTGCTGCGCCGCGGCCACCTCCGGAGCGCTGAGCGAGGACAGGTAGCGGGCCCGCAGCTCCTGCTGCAGGTCGGACCAGCCGCTGAAGCCCAGGGCCTGGGCGGTCCTGCTGACCGTGGCGACGTTGACGCCGGCCAGTTCGGCGGCCTCCGCAGCGGTGCTGTAGGACACCCGCCGGGGCTGCGTGAGCAGCACCTGCAGAACCGAGGAGCCCTTGCTGCGCAGCCCGCGTTCGGGAACGCGCCCGCGCAACCAGCTCTCGAACCCGTCGGGCTCGGCATCGGTGGTCAATCGGGCTCCCCTCGTCGACGCACAGCTTAACGAGCTCAAAACGCAACAGGTATTGCAGTTTGCAATTACTGCACTATATGTTGCTGAGCACTTCGCTCGGTGCTGCGACTCACCTGGACGCACCCCTCACCTGGAGGCAACCGTGTCCCTGCTGGCCAGACTCGATCGGCTCCCGCTGAGCCGGCCGCACTACCTCCTGCTGCTGCTCGGCGGACTCGGCTACACCTTCGACGGCATGGACTCGGCCGTCGTCGCCTTCCTGCTGCCGAGCGTCCAGGACGAGTGGGGGCTGACCAACGCCCAGCTCGGCCTGATCGGCTCGGCCACGCCGTTCGGGTTCCTCTTCGGCGCCACCTGCGCCGGACTGCTCGGCGACCGCATCGGCCGCCGCAAGGTCATGATGTGGGCGCTGGCGGTCTACGCGCTGTTCTCCGTCATCGGAGCCCTGTCGCCCAACTACGAGATCTTCCTCGGCGCCCGCGTGCTCGCCGGGTTCGGCGCCGGGGCCGAGAGCGCGATCATCGCGCCGTTCCTGTCCGAGTTCGTGCCCGCCGCCCGGCGGGGGTGGTTCGTCGGCGCGCTCGCCGGGTTCTTCTCGTTCGGTTTCGTCGCCGCGGCACTGCTCGGCCGGTTCGTCGTGCAGCCGGTCCCCGAGGGCTGGCGCTGGGCCCAGATCATCACCGCGCTGCCGATCGTGATGCTGCTGTGGTGGCGCCGGTCGCTACCGGAATCACCCCGGTACCTGCTGGCCAACGGGCGGACGGCCGAGGCCGAGAAGGTCGTGGTCGACCTGGAGGAGAAGGTCCGGGCGGCCACCCGCGCCCCGCTGCCGCCGATCCCCGAAGCCGTGGTCGAGAAGCCCGCGGAGGCGCGCAAGGTCGGGCTGGTCTCCGCGCTGAAGTACCTCTGGAGCGGCTCGATGGCCCGGCGCACCGCGATCACCTGGCTGATCTGGTTCGTGATCACCTTCTCCTACTACGGCTTCTTCACCTGGATCCCGACCCTGCTGGTGCAGCAGGGGATCACGGTCACCAAGAGCTTCGAGTTCTCGATCATCATCTACCTCGCGCAGGTGCCCGGGTACTTCTCGGCGGCCTGGCTGGGCGAGCGCCTGGACCGCAAGAACACCATCGCGCTCTACCTCGCCGGAGCCGCGGTCAGCGCGTTCTGGATGAGCCAGATGACCGACCCGGTGCTGATCACGACCTCGGCGGCGGTGCTGTCGTTCTTCCTCAACGGCACCTACGCGGCGGTCTACTCCTACACCCCGGAGGTCTTCCCGACCTGGATCCGGGCCTCGGGAACCGGGCTGTCCAGCGCGTTCGGCCGCGTCGGCAGCATCCTCGCGCCCTCGGTGATCGGCCTCTCCGCCGCGTCCCTGGGATTCGCCGGGGTCTTCGGGCTCACCACCGCCGTGCTGGCGGTCGGCGTCGTGTGCACGCTGCTGTTCGGGCTGTCCACCGCGGGCCGGTCGCTGGAGGACCTCACCGAAACCGAAGAGACGAAGGCGGTATCGCGATGAACCTGTCCGAAGTGGAGGAACGCGTCCGCGGCGACGTCGGGGCCCGGCTGTTCACCGCGCTCGCGTGGCTGCCCGGCCGCCGCGTGCTGCACCGCGCGCACAGCAGCCACCCCGAGCAGTACCCGGTGGGCGGTGAGAAGTCCGTCGAGGTCGCCGCGGGATGGCTGGACCGGTGCATCACCGCTCAGCTGCCCTACTTCGGGCCCGACGAGGCCGCGGTGCGCGAGGTCTTCGCCGACCACCGGCTCATCGTCGAGCTCGGCTGCGGATCGGTGATCAACGTCCCGGTCGTGGGCGAGTCCGGCACGGTGGGCGTGCTCAACCTGCTCGACGCGCCCGGCGCCTACGCGCCGTCCCAGGTGGCGCGGGCCGGAGAACTGGCGGTGCTCGCGGCACCCGCGCTGAGCGAGCTCGTGCAGCGCATCGACGAACCCGAGGAGGAAACGACACCGTGACCACCCTGCTGCTGCGCTCCGGCAAGCTGCTCGACGTCGACACCGGCGAGTACGCCGAAGGCGACCTGCTGTGCGCCGACGGCCGCATCGTCGAGACCGGCCCCGGCCTGCGGGCACCGGACGGGGCCCGGACGGTGGAGCTGGCCGGCGCGACGGTGCTCCCCGGGCTCATCGACGCCCACGTGCACGTCACCGCCGCCACCGCCGACCTCGGCGCGCTGACCACCTGGTCCCCGGCCTACGCCACCGCGCACTCCGCGCGGATCATGGGCGGGATGCTCGACCGCGGCTTCACCACCGCGCGCGACGCCTCCGGTGCGGACTTCGGGCTCGCCGACGCGCAGGCCGAGGGGCTCGTTCGCGGGCCGCGGCTGGCCTTCTGCGGGAAGGCGCTGAGCCAGACCGGAGGTCACGGCGACAGCCGCCCGCGCGGCACCCGCGTGCACGACGGGCACCAGTGCTGCGCGGGGCTGGGCCGCATCGCCGACGGCGTGGACGCGGTGCGCGCCGCTGCCCGCGACGAACTGCGCAAGGGTGCCCACCACATCAAGGTGATGGCCGGGGGAGGGGTCGCCTCGCCGACCGACCGCATCGACTCCACCCAGTACTCGATGGACGAACTGCACGCCATCGTGCAGGAAGCCGAGGCGGCCAACCGCTACGTCGCCGCCCACGCCTACACGGCGCGCTCGGTCAGCCGCTCGCTGCGCGCCGGGATTCGCTCCATCGAGCACGGCAACCTCATCGACGAGTCCAACGTGGACGAATTCCTCGAGCACGACGCGTTCCTGGTGCCCACGCTGGTCACCTACTGGGCGCTCAAGACCGAAGGCCGGGAGTTCGGGCTGCCGGAGGACAGCTGGTGCAAGGTCGACGAGGTGCTCGGCGCCGGACTGGCCGCGCTGGAGACCGCGCACCGAGGCGGCGTGAAGATCGCCTACGGCACCGACCTGCTCGGCGGCATGCACCGCCACCAGAACGAGGAGTTCCGGATCCGCAGCGAGGTCCAGCCGGCGCTGGACGTGATCCGCTCGGCGACCAGCACCGCCGCCGCATTGCTCGGCATGAGCGGCGAGATCGGCACCCTCCGCGAAGGAGCGGTGGCCGACCTGGTCGTCCTCGACGGCGACCCGCTCGAGGACATCGCGGTGCTCGCGGAGCCCGGGCACATCAGGCACGTCGTGCAGGGCGGTCAACTCGTCTGAGAGCGGGAAGAATGGCGGTGTGATCGCTTCAGCGCCTCGTGAGCCGGTGGAGACGCCGCCCGTGGTCCGCGCCATCGCCGGTGGCAGGCCGGTTCGGGCGGTGTGGCGAAACGAGCTGGGAGGCCTGACCTTCCGGATCGGATCCGAACGCTTCGCGCAGTTCGTGAAGTTCTCGCCCGGCGGCCTGCCGCTGGCACCCGAGGTGGAGCGGATGCGGTGGGCCGGCCGGTACGCGGCGGTTCCACGCGTGCTCGACCACGGTTCCGACAGCGCGGGGGAGTGGATGGTCACCGCGGGGCTGCCCGGTCTCTCCGCCGTCGACGACCGCTGGATCGGCCAGCCCGAGACGGCGGTGCGCGCCATCGGTTCGGGACTGCGCGCGCTGCACGAGGCACTGCCGGTCGCGGACTGCCCGTTCGACTGGTCCGCCGAATCACGGCTGGCCCGTGCTCGGGAACGCGCCGCCGCAGGCCTGATCGATCCGTCGGACCGACCACCTGAACTCGCCCTCACCGACGGGGTCGACGAGGCCCTGGACCTCCTCGCCGAACCGCCCCCGGTCGACCGCCTGGTGGTCTGCCACGGCGATGCCTGCGCCCCCAACACCCTCATCGGAGAGGGCGGCCGGTGCGTCGGCCACGTCGATCTCGGCAGCCTCGGTGCGGCCGATCGCTGGGCCGACCTCGCCGTCGCCACCTGGGCCACCCTGTGGAACTACGGCCCGGGTTGGGAGGAGGTGCTCCTGGACGCCTACGGCGTCGCTCCCGACCCGGACCGCACGGCCCACCACCGGCTCCTGTGGTGGCTGGCGGACTGACCCCGCTCAGCCGAAACCTGGCAGGACCAGCAGGATCCAGAGCGCCAGCGGGGTGGCGGCGACGATGACGCCCCCGTAGATGAGGAGCTTCCGGAAGAAGGCGTCCTTGTCGACGTCCTTGGCGTTGGCCAGCACGATCGCGCCGTTGGTGGAGAACGGGCTCACGTCGACGACCGTGGCCGCCACCGCGAAGGCCGTGATCATGCCGATCGGACCGACGCTGCCGGTCTGCAGGAACGGCACCGCCAGCGGGATGAGGGCACCCATGATGCCGACCGACGAGGCGAACGCCGACACGATCGCACCGATGTAGCACAGCAGCAGCGCCGCGAGCAGCGGAACGCCGATGCCGGCCACCGAGTGGCCCACGTAGTCGATCGTGCCCATCTTCTCCAGCACGCCGACGTAGGTGAGGACACCGCAGATCAGCAGCACGGTGGGCCACGCGACCTCGCTCGGCGCGGCCTTGCCGGTCTTCGGCGACAGGACGCTGAGCACCACGGCGATGCTCATCGCCATCAGGCCGACGTCGAGCCCGAACCCGAGCGTGGTGACCACCAGGACCACCAGACCGGTCAGCGTCAGCACGCGGTCGCGGTTGAGCCGCAGCTCTTCGACGGGCTCGCTGTCGGAGAGCTCCGCAGCGCCGCCCGAACCCGTCGCGATGAGCCGCCGGGCCTCGGCGCCCCTGCGCAGTCGCAGGCCGCCGAAGACCACGAACACGATCCCGGCGATCACCGCGTTGGCCGCGAAGCTGCCCAGGAACAGCACCAGCGGACTGCCCGGCAACCCGCTGTTGGCCACGACCTCGTTGACGATGCTGCCGTAGATGCTGATCGGGGAGAAGCCGCCCGCCTGCGTGCCGTGCACGACCATCGCGCCCATCAGCAGCGGGTTGATCCGGTACTGCGCGGCCAGGTTCAGCGCGATCGGGGCCACGATGGCCACCGCGGCGGGACTGACCGCGCCGATCGCGGTGAGCAGCGCGCCGATCCCGAACATCACCCACGGGATCAGCGCGATCCGGCCACCCACCAACCGGACGGCGCGTTGCACCACCCAGTCGGTCGTGCCGTTCGCCCTGGCTATCGCGAACAGGAACGTCACGCCCACCAGGACCACGAACAGGTCCCCGGGGAAGCCGTCGAAGATGTCGTCTTCGGACAGCCCGCCGAACACCGTGGCGACCAGGAACGCCGCTGCGAAGCAGAGCACCCCCATGTTCACCGACAGCGTCGTGGCGATGACGAACGCGGCGACCAGCACCAGGATCGATATGACTTCGGGCGGCACCTTTGCCTCCTTGCCTGCGCGGCCCGCGCACCACGAAGGGGGTGTGGTGCGCGGCACAGTGGCTCACTGGCTCAGCCACTTTCCGTGAAACGCAGCCCGAAGTCAATACCGAACTGGCCAACTGGCTCATCCAGTTTCAGGCGCCGCCGAGCGCCCGACCGCCCTGCCGCGCGATCAGCGCCAGCCCAGCTCCGGTGCCACGTGGCGGAGGATGCTGTCGATGACGTGGGCGTTGTAGTCCACGCCCAGCTGGTTGGGCACCGTGAGCAGCAGGGTGTCCGCCGCAGCGATCGCCTCGTCCTCGGCCAGCTGCTTGACCAGCACGTCCGGCGCCGCCGCGTAGGAGCGACCGAAGATCGCGCGGGTGTGGGCGTCGATGTTGCCGATCTTGTCCTCGGTGTTGTCGTCGCCGCCGAAGTACATGTCGTCGAGGTCGTTGACGATGGCGAAGATGCTGCGGCTGACCGACACCCGCGGCTCCCGCTCGTGCCCCTCGGCGCGCCACGCCTCGCGGAACGCCTCGATCTGCTTGCGCTGCTGGACGTGCAGCGGCTCGCCGCTCTCATCGTCCTTGAGCGTGGAGCTCTGCAGGTTCATCCCCAGCTTCGCCGCCCACCGCGCCGTCGCGTTGGAGCTCGACCCCCACCAGATGCGGTCCCGCAGGCCGGGGGAGTGCGGCTCGACCCGCAGCAGGCCGGGCGGGTTGGGGAACATCGGCCGCGGATTGGGCTGCGCGAACCCCTCGCCCTCGAGGACCTCCAGCAGCACCTCGGTGTGGGTGCGCGCCATGTCCGCGTCGGTCTGCCCTTCCGGCGGCTGGTAGCCGAAGTAGCGCCAGCCCTCGATGACCTGCTCGGGCGATCCCCGGCTGATGCCGAGCTGCAGCCTGCCGTCGGAGAGGAGGTCGGCCGAACCCGCGTCCTCGGCCATGTAGAGCGGGTTCTCGTAGCGCATGTCGATCACGCCGGTGCCGATCTCGATGCGGCTGGTCCGCGCGCCGATCGCCGCCAACAGCGGGAACGGCGAGCCGTACTGCCGCGCGAAGTGGTGCACGCGGAAGTAGGCGCCGTCGGCGCCGAGCTCTTCCGCTGCGACGGAGAGGTCGACGGCCTGGTGCAGCGCGTCCGACGCGGTGCGCGTCTGCGAGTGCGGCGAGGCCGACCAGTGCCCGAAGGACAGGAACCCGATCTTCTTCACGCCGGGTTCAACGCGGACCGACCGTTTTTGCTTCCCGGGTGCGAGCCGCGCCACCACCCTGCTCGAAGGGTTTCATGAGCAGCTTGTGGGCCGGCTGCTCCACCGCGCGGGTGAGCATCCACCCGAGGAGGGTGCCCGTCACCAGCATCGCCAGGGTTTGCGTGATGGTGTCGACCCCCACGTCCTGCAGCTTGCGCAGCACGATGTAGCCGATGGCCTGGTGCATCAGGAAGGTGCCGTAGGAGATGCCGGCGAACCAGCTGATCGCGCGTCGCGCGGGCTGCGGCATCGCCATGTCGGGGGAGCGCGCGACCAGCGCGATCACGCACATGCCGATGGCCACGGCCACCGACGAACCGGTGTCGGCCAGCAGACCTTCGGGCGTGCGCGTGTAGTTGTGCACCTCCTGCGCGGCCATGCAGAGCGCCAGCAGGGCTGCGAAGTGCGGGGTGCTCAGGCGCTTGACCGACCACATCCAGATCGCCACTCCCGCGACGAACAGGTGCCAGCGGTGCATGCCGACCCCGTCGACCACCGTGCGGTAGGTCTCGTCGATCGGCTCGGCGATCCGGATCGGCCACTGCGCCAGCGGCACCAGCACCGCCATCCACAGCACGATCATGATCCTGCGGCCGTGGCCCCACCAGCTCCGGTAGAGAAGGGCCGCGACCGTGAAGCCCATCAGCTGCAGCGGCACCGTCCAGTGCGAGCCGTCGATGAACGGGTAGAACTGCGGCTTCCAGTGCCACAGCATCAGCAGGTTGGCCCGCAGGTCCTCGGGAAGCGGGAAGAACCAGCCCTCGATCGGGAACGCCCGCAGCACGAAGTAGCTGATCACCACGGCCGCCAGGAATGACGGCAGCAGCCTGGCCACGCGGCCCCACCAGTAGCGGAACAGGGAGCCGCGGCGGATCGTCACGCACGCGAAGTACGCGGAGACGACCAGCAGCAGGCTGGCTCCGACCTGATACGGGAACTCGAAGGCCCTCGGCTCCAGCTCGGGGTGGAGGAAGACGCTCAGACTCGTGGAGTGATAGAGCATCACCAGCACCACGCAACCGGCTCGAACAAGATCCCAGCTGCTCTTCCGGCGGCTCTGCCCACCGCCGGATCCGGCTGTCGTCACGCTTGTCGCTCTTCCTCTGCGCTAGTCCTCCAGCCAGCTTCACCCAGGAGAGCGACCGTTGGCCATCAGGGCTGACACCCATTTTTGGTGCGCACGACCCGTATGGGTGTTCGAAGGACGACCGGTGGTCGAATGGGCGTTCAGGAGGTGCGGGACGTGTCCTTGTTCTGGCGGGTGTTCCTGCTCAACGCCGCCGTGCTCACCGGAGCGACGGTGCTGCTGGTGCTCAGCCCGGCCACGGTGTCCACGCCGGTGCTGCCCGCCGAAGGTCTGATCCTGGTCGCCGGGCTGGTCGCGATGCTGGTGGCCAACGCGGTGCTGCTGCGCATCGGGTTCCTGCCGCTGCGGCGGCTGACCCGCGCGATGACCACCATCGACCTGCTGCGGCCGGGATCGCGGCCGCCGGTGTCCGGGCACGGGGGCATCGCCGACCTGATCATGGCGTTCAACGCGATGCTGGACCGCCTGGAGATCGAGCGCGCCACCAGCAACGCCCGCGCGCTGTCCGCGCAGGAGGCCGAGCGCCGCCGCATCGCCCGCGAGCTCCACGACGAGGTCGGGCAGAGCCTGACCGCGGTGCTGCTGGAGCTCAGGCGGGTCGCGGACGAGGCGCCCGAGGCGGTGTCCGCCGCGCTGCACCAGGTGCAGGAGACCACCCGAGACAGCCTCGACGAGATCCGCCGCATCGCCCGGCGGCTGCGGCCTGGAGTGCTGGAGGAGCTCGGCCTGGCCAGCGCGCTGAAGTCGCTCACCGGTGAGGTCCACGGCGTCGCCGCGCGGTGCCGGATCGAGGGCGAGCTGCCGGAGCTGGGCGAGGAGGTCGAGCTGGTCATCTACCGCGTGGCGCAGGAGAGCATCACCAACGCGGTCCGGCACTCCGGTGCAACCCGCATCCACCTGCTGGTGCACGTGGAGCCCTCGGAGGTCCGGTTGCGGGTGCGGGACAACGGCGCGGGAATCGGGGACTCCCCGGAAGGTGCCGGCATCCGGGGGATGCGGGAGCGCGCCCTGCTGGCCGGGGCGGCGCTGGCCGTCGAACCGGTCGCGGAGGGCGGCACGGAAGTCCGGCTCGACGTGCCGATCAACACCGGGGGCGGCCGATGACCGACACGACCCGCATCCTGCTCGCCGACGACCACGTGCTGGTCCGACGCGGCGTCCGGCTGATCCTCGACAACGAACCCGACCTCGCCGTCGTGGCCGAGGCCGGGGACGGCGCCGAAGCCGTGGAACTCGCGCAGGCCGAGGAGCCGGACCTGGCGATCCTGGACATCGCCATGCCCAGGATGACCGGGCTGCAGGCCGCCCGGCAGCTCACCCGGCTGCAGCCGGACCTGCGCATCCTGATCCTGACGATGTACGACAACGAGCAGTACCTGTTCGAGGCGCTCAGGTCCGGCGCCTCCGGGTACGTGCTCAAGTCCGTCGCCGACCGCGACCTGGTGGAGGCGTGCCGCGCGGCCATGCGCGGCGAACCGTTCCTGTACCCGGGTGCGGTGACCTCGCTGATCCGCAGTTACCTCGACCGCGCCGGCCAGGGGGAGGCCGTTCCCGAGCGGGCCATCACCGACCGGGAGGAGGAGATCCTCAAGCTCGTCGCCGAGGGGCACTCCTCGAAGGAGATCGCCGACCTGCTCGTCATCAGCATCAAGACGGTCGAGCGCCACCGCTCCAACCTCATGGCGAAGCTGGGCATGAAGGACCGGCTGGAACTCACCCGCTACGCGATCCGCGCGGGTCTCATCGAACCGTGAGCCCTACCGCACGTACGAGAACGTTGTTCACGAAACGACTTTCGCGCACGACCGGGTGGTGCTCGCTCTGAAAGGTCGAATCCGATCGTTCGTACGGGTTAAAAAGCGACGAAACGCTCCGCGCTCGTCCGCGGTTTCGTGATCATGCGGTACCACCTGAAGTGCGAGACATCGCATCAGAGAAGGAGTTCGGAAATCGTGACCGCTCGACCGAAAATCCTGACCGTCTACCTCCTGCTGGTCTGCCGCTACGGGGCGGCCGCCGGCCGGGCCGCCGTTCACCCCTACACCGGAGCCAGGCGGACCAAGCGAGAAGCCTGAAACGGCATGTCGGCCTAGGAATTCGGTGTGCCCGTCGCCGCTCGGGCGTAGCGGTCGGCGAGTTGGGAGAAGGCGGATCTGAGCTCCGGCGGTCCGATGACCTCCACGTCCGCGTCGTACTTCCCGAGCTCTGCGGCCAGCGCCTTCCACGACCACGATCCCAAGGTGAGCTTGCAGCGGTCGTCGGTCAGCTCTTCGACCACGCCGTCGTAGGCGTAGCGGGAGACCGTCGCCGCGGGCAGGTCGAGGACGACCTCTCCCTGGCACGGCCATGCTTCCGCGCCCTGGAACCTGGTCCTGGCGAACGCGGCCACATCGCCGCCGGGGAGTTCGCGCCGGGTGAAGCGCGGACCCGTCGGGATGCGCGGGGTGATCCGGTCGGCGCGGAAGGTGCGCCAGTCGTCGCGGTCCAGGTCCCAGGCGATGAGGTACCAGCGCCCGCCCCAGGTGATCAGGTGATGCGGCTGCGTCCGGCGAGGTGCGGACGAGCCGGTGTAGTCGAACCGGAGTTCCTCCCGAGCGTGCACCGCGACGCTCAGGGCCATCAGGACCTCGCTGTCCACACGCTGGGCCGTGCTGCGCTCGACCGCGGTGATCTGCAACGAATCGATCCGGTGGCGGAGCCGCGAGGGCATCACCTGGCGGAGGGTGATCAGCGCGCGGGCGGCCGCCTCCTCGATACCCGCCCCCGCCGTGGTCGCGATGCGCAGCGCGATCGCGAGCGCGACCGCCTGGTCGTCGTCGAACAGCAGCGGCGGCAGGTTGCTGCCCGCCTCCAGCCGGTACCCGCCGTCCGGTCCTTTGATCGCCGCGATCGGGTAGCCCAGCTCCCGCAGCCGGTCGACATCGCGCCGCACCGTCCGGTCGCTGACCTCCAAGCGCTCGGCGAGCACCGAACCGGGCCAGTCCCGGCGCGCCTGGAGCAGCGACAGCAGCGACAGCAACCGCGTCGAGGTTTTCCGCATGCACCCCATCGTGCTCGCAGTAGCGGACACAACCTGACCGCTACCGGTGCCAAGCTGTTCTCATGACTGCTTCCCACACCGCACTCGACGCCGACAAGGCCGACCTGCTCGCCGAGCTCGCCACCGTGCGCGGCCAGCTGCTCAACACCGTCCGGGGACTGACCGACGAACAGCTGGGCGAGCGCCCGACCAGGAGCCAGCTGTGCCTCGGCGGGATCGTCAAGCACGTCGCGAGCACCGAGGAGTCGTGGCTGCGGTTCATCACCGACGGGCCGTCGGCGATGACCTTCGCCCTGCCCGACGGAGTGACCTGGGGCGACATCGAGGCCGGCACCGCGCGGGAGTACCCGCAGTGGATGACCGACCGGATCAACGAGTTCCAGATGCTGCCGGGTGACAGCCTCGAAGCGATCCTGCAGCGCTACGAGGACGTCGCCGCCCGCACCGAGGAGATCGTGACCGCGCTGCCCGACCTGCTGATCACGCACCCGGTGCCCGACGCGCCCTGGAACGAACCCGGTACCGAGCTCAGCGCCCGCCGGGTGCTGCTGCACGTGATCTCCGAGACCGCGCAGCACGCCGGACACGCGGACATCATCCGCGAGACCATCGACGGCCAGACGACCACCTGATCGCATGACCCTTCTCGGCACCCGCGCGCTCAACCGCGCGACGCTGGCTCGGCAGCTCCTGCTCCAACCCGCGGACCTCGCACCGCACAATGCCGTGGCGCACCTGTGCGGTGTGCAGGCCCAGGAACCGCAGGAACCGTTCATCGGCCTCTGGTCCCGGTTGCGCGGATTCGATCCGGCGGAGCTCTCGGAACTGCTGCTCCGACGGCGAGTGGTGCGGACGCACCTGATGCGCCGCACCATGCACCTGCTGGCCGCCGAGGACGTCCTGTCCTGGCGGTCCCGGCACGACGCGATGCTGTTGCAGCGGGTCCTCGGCGTCTACCGGCGCGAGCTCGCGGAGGTCGACCTCGACGAGCTCGCGGCGGCGGGACGGGAGGTGCTGGCGGAGGGCGATCCGCATTCGCTGTCCGAGCTGGCGAAAGCGATCGCCCACCGCTGGCCCGAGCAGAGCCTCCGCGCGCTGGGCGAAGCCGTGGTCGGAGCCCTGGTCCCCGTGGTGCAGCTGCCGCCGCGAGGTCTGTGGCGCACCGGCGGAGCGGCCCGCTACTTGCCGGTTTGCTCCTGGCTTGGCCGGGACGTCGACCAGGCGTCACCCGACGACCAGGTCGGGCGTGACCTGGTGCGCCGCTACCTCGCCGCGTTCGGCCCGGCCGCCACCGCCGACATCCGCGCCTGGTCGGGGCTGGCCGGACTGCCGGGTGCGGTGAAGGCGGTGCGCGACGAGCTCGTCTCCTTCCGGGACGAACGCGGTCGCGAACTGCTGGACCTGCCCGATGCGCCGCGCCCAGACCCGGACGTGCCCGCACCCGTGCGGTTCCTGCCCGCGTTCGACAACGCCATCCTCGGTTACGACGACCGCAGCCGGATCATCGACGACGAGCACCGCGGCCTGTCGGTGGCCGGTGAACGCGTCGTGCTGGTGGACGGCCGCGTCGCCGGGACCTGGAATGTCGCCGAGGGAACCGTGAACATCGCGGCGCTGCACTCCTTCTCGCGCGCTCACCGCGCCGAGCTGGTCGAGCAGGGGAATGCGTTGGCGCTGTTCCTCTCCGACGGCGAGAGCGACCGCGCCCGCGTGGCCTAGCCGGTCCAGGAGCGGAGCACCTCGCGTCCGCGCTGGGTCCCCGCCCGTCCACACGTGTGTCCGCCGTCGGCACGCCACCGCTGATCGACATGGAGGTGGCGCTCTCCGCCGGTTGCGGCCTGCGGTGGCCCATGTCCTGACCAGCGACGCGCCGTGAGATGGTGGCGTCGATCCTTACCGGTGTGCACAGTGGAGGCCATGGTGTTCCGCGTACCGACGCCCTCTGACGTCCTCGGCCTGGCGAAGTCCACCGTGGGCTGGGCAGCCGAAACGGCCACTGCCGCCGCCACCGCTCCGGTCCGGGTGCTGGGTCTTCTCGGCGAGACCGAGAAGCTGGTCGGCCGCATCTCCACGGTGGTGGACCAGGTGGAAGACCTGGTCCAGCGCGCCGGCGGAACCGTCGCCGACGCCGAGGAGACGATCCAGGACGCCCGCGCTGTCGCGGTCGCGGCCGCTCCCATCGTGGCCGCCGCTGGTCAGGTCTCGACCATGGCGGAATCGGTCGTGGTGCGGGCGAACGGGGTCTGCGACGACGCGGCCAAGACCGTCGCCGAGGCGCAGCGCACCTCGGCGAACGCCGACGAGCTCCTCTCGCTGTACTCGCCCACGGCCAAGAAGGCCGCACCGCTGGTGGACAGGTTCGTCGAGGAGCTCTCCGACGCGGAGGTCGATGCGGCGATCCGCCTGGTCGACGAGCTTCCGCAGCTCACCGAGCACATCCTCACCGACATCCTGCCGATCCTGCGGACCCTGGACCGAGTCGGTCCCGAGATCCACGAGCTCCTCGAAGTCACCTACGACGTCCGCCGGGCGATCGCCGGCATCCCCGGGTTCCAGTTCTTCCGCCGCCGGGGCGAGGACAAAGTCGACGACGAGGAGCCCGCGAAGCCGCAGCCGATCGCCGCAGCGGAGTGACCACCGTCCGGTCGTGACGGCGCGGGCCGAGGTCAGCTCTCCGACGGCTCGGCCGGAACGCATTCCTGGGCCGGAACCGACTGTCCCGCGGGCATTGCCGGTGTGGCCGGGGTCAGCTCGGCGGCCACGACCGGTTGCAGCGGCTCGGCCATCGTCGGGGCGGACGGCGCGATCGCCGACGTGGCGGCCGACAGCGGGGAGTGCACGTCGGTGACCTGCGTTCCCGGCGTGGTGCGGACGCTCCAGATGACGGTGTCGTCGGCGTTGCGGAGTTCAAGACCGTCGTCGCCGACGGCCAGGTGCGCTCCCGGGTTGCCCGCCGTGCCGGTGGACCACACGGCGCCGCCCCGCCGGTCGTAGAGGACGAGGTCGCCGTCGTCGAGGAGCTTGCAGCGGCCGGTCCCGCGGAACCGGGTGTCCGACGCCCGGAGCGCACCACGCCCCTCGTTGCTGTGGAGGACCAGGTTCCCGTCGTCCTGGTGGGTCAGCGTGTGGCGGCCGGACGGAGAGGTCAGCGACTGGCGCCCCAGGGTCTGACCGGGAAGCATCCGGTCGCCGATCGCCGCCGGGCCGCCGGGCACGGCCGCAGTGCTGTCGGAGCTCCAGACGGTCTCGCCGTCGACGTCGGTGAGGGTGACCTTGCCGTCGTCGCGCACCACGAGCTTGGCGGCCGGTCGGGCCGCGCCGGTGGACCAGATCCGCCTGCCACTGGGGAGAAGAACACGAGGCCGTCGGTCTCGCGCAGCGCGCAGAGGGCGGTGTCCGCGCCGCAGGTGTTCGAGGCCCACCACGCCCGCATCGACTCCTCCAGCACCGGTCGACGTACTCCTCGTCGTCGCAGAAGGACAGGTTCGCCGCGTCGATGAACCCACCGGTGCCGCCGTCGACGGGGTATCCGAAGAAGGAATCACCGCCCCGGGTCGACGCGTCCTGGTCGCCCACCAGCGCCATCTCCCACGAGGCCGCCGGCTCGTCGCGGACCTCGATCTTGATCGCCGCCACCGCCTGGTACCAGCTGAACTGATCGGGCTCGCCGAACCGGGCTTCCGCGAGCACGACCGGGTAGGTGCCTGGCGGAACCTCCTGCACGAACGCCCCTCGTCGGAGGAGCCGAACATGAAGGGCTCGCCTGCGTAGACCTTCCCGGGGGGCATCCACAGCGAGGTCTCCCGGCGCAGCTGGACGATGGCCTCGCCGAGCCCGGGGACCGCGTGGCGGGATCCGTCGGTGAAGATCTGGTCGAAGTCGGGGGGCGGGGATCGGCATGGTGGCTCTTCCGTTGTGACGTCGGGTTGTCCTCAACGCGTGGCACGGGTCGCGTTCGGTTCGCCCCACGCGCATCGGGTTCGGCCGAACGTCGGCCCCGGGCGGTCGCCGCGCGAATCCGCGGTATTCGCGCGGCGACCCGCAGGATGCCCCACATTCCGGGTTTTCCCACTCTGCAGTTGTCAAACACCAAGTGCCACAGGAACGTTGGGATAGCCGACCGCGGGGTCGGGAGGGAGGCATCCGCCCAGGAGTGGCGGGTCTCGTGATCTGGGCGGCTCATCGCGCGCTGCCGAGGGCGCGTTCAACGAGCCGCACCGAGTCGGGTCGCTCCGGCCGGTGAGCACTGTGGACGGTTCACTGCGGACGTCGGGGGGAGTGGTCGCGGGGAAATTCGACTTCGAACTCATGTGCTAAATGATGCCCGACGGCATTCGAAAATGCGAGCGAATGCGCATCGCCTAATGGGGTGATCGAGGCGATCACTCAGTGAAACGTCATGGGCCGTAACCCGTTTCAGTTCTGCTCTGCCGAGTGACGCTCCTCGGGTGGCTGCAGCGCCGGGTACCAGATGTCGGTGAGCGTTTCCGCGGGATCGGTGTCGGTGGTGTCCAACGTGCCCTGAACCGCCCAGCGGGTGAAGAAGCGCTCCAGCTGCGTCACCAGCAGCCCGACCCGCAAGCGCGCCTCGTCGCCGCGCGAGGCGCCCCACCGGTGCAGGTAGTGCGGCATCGCGGCGGGGAGCTCGGCGACCGCCGCCGTCGCGATCGGCCGGAAGGAGGGCTCCAGCGCCACCGCCTCGTCCCACACCGGCAGGATGTCGCGGTTCGCCTCGAACCAGTGGAGGGCGCGGCGCAGCCACTCGGTGAACCGGTCCCGCGAGCCGCTGGCCAGCACAGCGTCCAGGTCGGCGTAGACCGAGACCGCGCGCTGCTGCGTCGTTTCGGCGCCGATCCGCCGCAGGACGTCGGGCTTGCCGTTGAAGTGCAGGTAGAAGGTGGCTCGACTGCACCCGACCTCGGAGGTGACGTCGTCGACCGTGACCGCGGCGTAGCCGCGCTCGACGAACAGCCGGCGGGTGGTCTCCAGCAGCGCGGCGCGGGTCTGCTGCTTCTGCTGCTGCCGCAGCGTCAGGCGCTCGGTGTCGGTCACGGCCCCGACGATACAGCTGACCACTCACTGGACACCACGTCAGCGAAATGGCAGAGTCGATCGCCGATCGCATCGCGACGAGGAGGTTGCCGATGGGTTCCGATCCGGTGGTCTGCATCATCGGCGCCGGTTGTTCCGGCTTCACCACGGCCAAGCGGCTCCGCGACGCCGGAGTTCGCTACGACTGCTTCGAAGAGTCCGACGACGTCGGCGGGAACTGGTACTTCGACAACCCCAACGGCCGCTCCGCCTGCTACGAATCGCTGCACATCGACACCTCGACCACCCGGCTGCAGTTCGAGGACTTCCCGACGGCCGGTGCGTGGCCGGACTTTCCGCACCACACGCTGATCCACCGCTACTTCCGGGACTACGTCGAGCACTTCGGCCTGCGCGAGACCATCACCTTCAACACCCGCGTCGAGGCCGCCCGGCGAACCCCCGCCGGGAGCTGGGAGGTCCGGCTGAGCAGCGACGAGACGCGCGAGTACGACGCGCTGGTGGTCGCCAACGGTCACCACTGGGACCCGCGAACCCCGCAGTACCCGGGCGAGTTCGACGGAACGACCCTGCACAGCCACTCCTACCGCAGCCCGTTCTCGCCGGTGGACATGCGCGGCAAGCGGGTCGTGGTGGTGGGCATGGGCAATTCCGCGCTGGACATCGCCGCGGAGCTCTCGCACCGCTCCATCGCCGAGCACGTCTGGGTTTCCGCACGTCGCGGGGTGTGGGTGCTGCCGAAGTACCGGGGCGGCAAGCCGGCCGACAAGCTGATGATGCCGCCGTGGATGCCCAAGCGCCTCGCACTCCGCCTGGCGCGCAAGGCCATCAAGAGCAACGTCGGCGCGATGCGCGACTACGGCCTGCCCGAACCCGACCACGAACCGCTGTCGGCGCACCCGTCGGTGAGCGTGGACTTCCTGGCCAAGGCCGGTTCCGGAGACCTGACCTGCGTTCCCGGCATCGAACGGCTCGACGGCCCGGCAGTGGAGTGCACCGATGGCACGCGGATCGAGGCCGACGTGATCGTGTTCGCCACCGGCTACAACATGAGCTTCCCGTTCTTCGACGACCCGGCGCTGCAACCCGATGCCGAGCACCGGTTCCCCCTGTTCAAGCGAATCCTCAAGCCGGGCATCGACAACCTGTACTTCGCCGGTCTCGCGCAGGCGTCGCCGACGATCGTCAACCTCGCCGAGCAGCAGAGCAAGCTCATCGCCGCGCACCTCACCGGCGAGTACCGGGCGCCCGCGGCGGCGGAGATGCGGCGGATGATGGCGCGCGACGAGCGCAAGCATCTGCGGCAGTACTACGACGCTCCTCGGCATACCATCCAACTCGACTTCGCCCGGTACGTGCGCGACCTCCACCGCGAGATCGCCGCAGGCAGAAAGCGAGCCGCCCGATGAACGGTCACTGCGCACCCCGCTTCGCGCCGCTGCGCGACCTCCTGGAACGCCGGTTGGGCGAAGGCGAGGAGCGCGGGGCCTCGCTCTGCGTCGTCCAGGACGGCGAGACGGTGGTCGACATCTGGGGCGGCGAAGCCCGGGAGGGCGTGCCGTGGGGGAGGGACACGCTGGTCAACACCTTCTCGGTGACCAAGACCATGCTCGCCCTGGTCGTGCTCGGCCTGGCCGATGCGGGAGAGCTGGACCTGGACGCGCCGGTGGCCCGCTACTGGCCGGAGTTCGCGGCCGAGGGCAAGGCCGAGGTGCTGGTCAGGCACGTTCTCGGGCACACCAGCGGACTTCCGGGCTGGGACGAGAAGATGACCGTGGCCGACCTCTACGACACGCGCCGGGCGGCGGCGCTGCTGGCCGCGCAGAAGCCGTGGTTCGAACCGGGGAACGGGTCGGGCTACCAGGCGATCAGCCACGGCCACCTGCTCGGCGAGCTCGTGCAGCGGGTCACCGGGCGGTCCGCCGGAACCGTGCTGCGCACCGACTACGCCGAACCGCTGGGTGCCGATTACTGGCTCGGCGCACCCGAATCCGCCGACGAGCGGGTCGCGGTCCTCAAGTCGCCGCCGCACGCGCCCGACCTCGGCGAGTTCGGGCAGCGGGCGCTGCTCAACCCGCTGTTCTCGATGAAGGTGACCACCACGCGGGAGTTCCTCGGCGCCGAGCTCGGCGGGTTCAACGGTCAGGGCAACGCCCGCTCGGTCGCGCGCCTGCAGTCGCTGGTCTCGCACGGCGGCACCGTCGACGGCAGGACCTACCTGTCTCCGGAGGCGGTGGAGCGGATCTTCGAGGTTCAATCCGATGCCCCGGACCGGGTCCTGGGCCACCGCATCCCCTTCGGCATGGGGTACGCGCTGCCCACGCCGGATCTCATGCCCACGCCGTCCGGGCGGATCTGCTGGTGGGTCGGGCACGGAGGCGCCGTGGTGGTCAACGACCTCGACCGGCGGATGACCATGGCCTGCACGATGAACAAGATGGCCGCCGAGCTCGTCGGGGCGGCCAAGACCCGCGAGTACGTGCGCACGACCTACGAGTGCCTCACGGCCTGAGGACGGGACGACGCCGGCGACCCGCGGGGGCCGCCGGCGTCGTGGGCGATCAGCCTCCGAAGCCCTTGAAGATGGTGGTGAACTCGAAGGGCTGCTGCTCGATGCTGCTGCAGGTCGGCGACACCGCGCCACCCGGGCAGCCGCCGTTGTCGCGGCCCGCGGACCAGAACGACAGCAGACCGATGCCGTTGGTGTTGGCCCAGTCCAGCAGCTGGCGGGCGTGGTCCTGGGTGAAGATGTTGCCGTTGAAGTTGCGGCCGATCATCGGCGTCACACCCAGGCGCGCCTTGAGGTCGGCGTCGCTGAGGTCCGGCCAGATCTCCTTCATCTGGCGCAGCGTGCTCTCGGCGGCCGCGATCACCGCGTCGCCCCACGGCTTGCTGGAGCCGAACTCCATCGCCATCGGGTTGACCAGCACGTCGACCCCGTGCGCGGCGGCGCTCTGCAGCACCTGCAGCGAGTAGGGGTCCAGCCCGGTCTCATCGGCCTGGACGCGCAGGGTGTAGCTGACCTTGGTGCCGCGCTCGGCCTGGAGCTTGGCCAGCGCCTCGTTGACGACGTCGTGCGGGATGGTCGCCTCGACGTCGACATCGAGGTGGTCGGCGCCGGTCGCGTCGAGGATCGCCTTGTAGGCGCCCAGCAGCTCGTCGGCGGTGCCGCACACGCTCTCCAGGTACGGGCCCATGGCGCCGCCGGTGGCGACGATGACGTCGCCGCCCATGGCGCGCAGTTCGTCGATCTGCCCCTTGATGGCCGGGTCGTCGACGGCCCGCTCACCACCCCACATCGGGGTGCAGCCGGCGGCGCTGCCGAGCACGAAGGCGAGCGTGAAGTGCTGCTGGCCGGTGGCCTCGGCGACCTCCGCCAGGGTGGGCTTCTCCTGCATCACGTCGATGTAGGGAGCGGACTTGATCTCGGCGGGCGCTTCCTGACCGAGGGCGGAACCCGCGGCCAGCGGGAGCATCGAGCCCGCGACCAGGGCGGTGACGAGTTTTCGGGGGATTCGCATGGTGCTACTCCGGGGGCTCACTGGAACTCGGTGATGATCTTCGTGAATTCGTAGGGCTGCTGCTCGACGCTGCTGCACTTGCCGTCGGCCCAGCCGCCGGGCTGGGTGCAGACGCGGTCGCGGTTGAGCGACCAGTAGGAGAGTCGGCCGATCTGCTTCTGCTGGGCGTAGTCCAGCAGCGCGCGGAAGGTGTCCGGGGTGAACAGCTCGGACGGCTGGTCGGTGTGACCGTTCATGAGGATCACGCCGGTGCGCGCGTAGGCCGCGGCGTCGTCGAGCTCGGGGTGCAGCTCGCGCAGCTGCTCGTGGAACGCCTCGGCGACCGAGATGGCGCTGTTGGCCATGTCCTGACCGGGGCCGCCGTAGTCGAAGTCCATGATCTTGAACAGGTCGATCTCGGCGCCCATGTCCTTGGCCCGCTGGATCTCGGCCTTGCCCGCTTCGTTGAGGCCGACGGTGGTCATCGGCAGCGTCAGCGTGACGTGCAGGTCGGGGTTGCGCTCCTTGAGCATCTTGATGGCTTCGAAGCGCTTGGTCTCGTTGGGGACGTCGCCGAGGTCGTCGCCCTCGATGTCGAGGTCGATGTGCGTCAGCTCGTAGGAGTCGATGACCTGCTGGTAGGCGTCCGCCAGCGCGGTGGCGTCGGCGCACGCGGTCGCGAGCTCGATGCCGTTGTAGCCGCCGAAGGACACCGAGATGTTGCCGCCCGCGGCGCGCACCGCGTCGGCCTTGGCCTTCACGGCGGTGTCGGTGGCGACCTCCTGGCCGACCTTGCCGTCCCAGGTGGGGGTGCAGGAGTCGGTGGAGGGGGCCAGGACGAAGGCGAAGATGTAGTCCTTCTGCCCGCTGGCCTGGATCGCCTCGGCGATGTCCTGCGGTTCGTTGTCCAGCGGCATGTAGTACGGCGCGGCCTTGAGCTCACCGGGCGCGGCCTGGGCCGTCATGGCTCCGGCGATCGGCAGCATCAGCAGGCCGGCGGCCAGCGCCGCCCAACGGATCGGTTTCCTCGTCACAGAATTCTCCCCTCATGGCGACCCGGCCGGTCGGTCGGGTCGTGAATCGATCCGGAAGCGCGGCGCGCTCGGCCCCGGATTTCGCATTGCGGAGATCTCCGCTACCGGCGCGGTGGAAAGTATGTGCGCCACGCCACGGAGTCAATGGGTCTAGACCACTTTGGCGGGACTTCGCAACGCCTCTGACCCGGGTGCGCCATCGGCAGCGTCCCTGTGCCGCAGCGGGTTCCGCCGGACGCCGCGCCACGTCGTTCCCGAGGGGCCCGGCGTTAGCGGGTTTCCGCGGTGCGAAGGATCACGATCTGCCGACGGTCTCCACCACGCGGACGACCGCCTGCCACTTCGACCGTTCCTCCTGGGCACGGCCGGATGAAGGGTGCTTCGCCCGGTTCCGGGAGGTCCGGCGGCGGGGATCTAGGGTGACCGCCCATTGCCGCAGTACCCACTCGAAGGAGTGATCGGCTCCCCATGTCGAACGCCAACCCAACTCCGAGGCGCACCGCGTTGGTGGCGGCTGCCGCGCTCTCCACCGTGATGCTCGGCAGCACCCCGGCCACCGCTGAGCCCGAGTCGGGCGAGGCGTCGCAGGCGGCGCAGAAGCTGCGCGAGCTGTCCCGCCAGGCCGAGGTGATCACCGAGGACTACAAGAAGGCGCAGGACGACCACGCGGCCAAGCGCCACGACCTCGACCGGTTCAACGCCGAAGCCCAGCAGGCGGACCGGGTCGCCGGCGAGGCGCGCGTGCAGGAGGAGCAGCTGCGCGGCCAGGTCGACCGGCTGAGCAAGGCCTCCTACAAGGGTTCGCAGATGAACTCGATCGCCGCGGTCCTCGGCAGCGAGACCCCGGACGCGTTCCTGGACCGGGCCTCCACGCTCGACCTGATGGCGCAGCACAACTCCGAGTCCGTGCACGCCTACGCCGAAGCCACGCACCGCGCGGAGAGCGCTCGCCGCCAGGCCTGGGACGCGCGCGCCGGTGCCGCCGAGGCCGAGTCCGACGCCGCGCGGCTGGAAGGCGACATCGCCGGCCGCAAGAAGGAGATGGACTCCCAGGTCGCCAAGGTCAAGCAGCAGTACAACGAGCTCAGCGAGAAGGACAAGGACGCGCTGTCGGGCGTGGAGAGCGCCGTGGGACAGCTCGCCGGTTCCGGTGCGGCGATCAAGGCGGTCAACGCCGCTCTGGGCAAGCAGGGCTCGCCGTACGTGTTCGGAGCCAAGGGGCCGGAGGAGTTCGACTGCTCGGGCCTGGTGCAGTGGGCTTACAAGCAGGCGGGTGTCGACCTGCCGGGCTCGACGCGCTCGCAGGTGTCGGCGGGGCGTTCGGTGTCGCAGTCGGAGATGAAGCCCGGCGACATCGTCTTCTTCTACAGCTCCGCCAGCCACGACGGCATCTACATCGGCAACGGCAAGATCGTGCACGCCCCCACCGAGGGCCAGAACGTCACCGTCGAAGAGGTCGAGTACATGGGCGAGGTCCACTCGGTGCGTCGCGTCGCCGGCTGACGGGGCGATTGCGCGCTGCGGGTGGTGTTCCGGCATTCGCGACCGCGCCGAAATCGGTTCCGCTACAGTGTGTGCTTGCATGATCACTGAAAGCCAGGTTCCTGGTCCCGTCCTCGCGTGAACCGGGGTTCCGGGCGAGGCGGAGAACGTTGGGAGAGCCCATGTTAAGCAGGATCGCGATGGTGTCGGTGACCGCTGCGGCCACCGTGCTGCCGCTCGGCGCGGGTAGCGCGGCGGCAGAACCGGCGGCCGCCCCCGAGCTCGTCCCCGGCACGCCCTGCACGGCGACCGCGCATGCGTGCGTGAGCCTTTCGCAGAACCGCGCGTGGCTGATCCGCGCCGGCGAGGTCTACTACGGCGAGGCCTCGGCGCTCGGCGGCCGTCCGGAGAGCCCCACCCCGGCCGGCGTCTTCCACGTGACGTGGAAGGACAAGGACCACCACAGCAAGGAATTCGACGCACCGATGCCGAACTCGGTGTTCTTCACCAACACCGGCGTCGCGTTCCACCAGGGCAGCCTCACCGAGCGCTCCGCGGGCTGCATCCACCTGTCGAAGAAGTCCTCCACGGTCTTCTTCGACAAGCTCCAGGTCGGCGACGAGGTCCAGGTCGTCCCGTAAGCGAAGAAACCCGTGAAGGGACCGTGACTCGCGCCCCCGCGTGCGAGAGTCACGGGCCCTTCGTGGTTCTCAGGACGGGGGGAGGGCGGCGTGCAACGTCGCCGCCCACTGGGTGACGATGTTCTCGCGGCGCGCGGAGTCGTCGGTGAGGACGTCGGCGAGGCCGAGCCCCCGGGCGAGGTCGAGGGTGGCCTGGACGAGACGCCGGGTGGTCGGGTCGGTGTCGTCGGCGCCGAGCAGCTCGATCGCGGTCTGGTGGACCGTGCGGCCGAACTTCGCCTCCAGCGGCACGATCCGCTCCCGCAGGGACGGGTCCGCGGCCGCCGCGGTCCAGACCTGGAGAGCGGCCTTGAACAGCTCGCCCGTGTAGTGGTCGACCACCCTGGAGACGACGAACTCGGTCCGGCCGGGCCCTTCGGGCAGCCGGGTGCTCTCCGCGCGGATCTCGGCCATCCGCGCGTCGAACATGTGCTCCAGGGCCGCGGTGATGAGGTCCTCGCGAGCCGGGAAGTGGTGCTGCGCCGCACCGCGCGACACACCTGCGCGCTGCGCCGCGGCGGTGACCGTCGTGGCCTCCCAGCCCTGGTCGGCCAGGCAGTCGATGGTCGCTTCCAGCAGGCGTTGCCGCGTCGCCCGGCTGCGGTCCTGCTTCGGCTCGCGCGACGACATTCTCCTCATCCCCCCACCGGTGCTGACCGGGTCCGGCTCAGTACGACTTCGGCAGGCCCAGGCTGTGCTGGGCCACGTAGTTGAGGATCATTTCACGGCTGACCGGAGCGACCCGGGCGATGCGGGCGGCGCCGAGCATCGCGGCCAGGCCGTGCTCGGCCGTCAGACCGGAACCGCCGTGGGTCTGGATGGCGCGGTCCAGGGCGGCGATGCTGGCTTCGGCGGCCGCGTACTTGGCCATGTTCGCCGCCTCGGCGGCCTCCAGGTCCAGACCCTCGTCGTAGAGCGTGGCGGCCTTCTGCATCATCACCTTGGCCAGCTCCACCTCGATCTTGTGCTGCGCCAACGGGTGGGCGATGCCCTGGTGCGCGCCGATCGGGGTCTTCCAGACCTGCCGCTGGTTGGCGTAGTCGACGGCCGTGGTCAGCGCGTAGCGGCCCATGCCGGTGGCCAGGGCGGCACCGAGGATGCGCTCCGGGTTGAGACCGGAGAACAGCTGCATCAGCGCCGCGTCCTCCTCGCCGACCAGCGCGTCGGCGGGCAGCCGCACGTCGTCGAGGAACAGCGTGAACTGCCGGTCCGGGGCGATGATGTCCATCTCCATCGGCTGCGCCACGAAGTGGGGCGTGCCGGTGGGCACGACGAACAGCGCGGGCTTGAGCTTGCCGGTGCGGGAGTCCTCGGTGCGCGCGACGACCAGCACCGCGTCGGCCTGGTCGACACCGGAGATGAACACCTTCTGGCCCTGCAGGATCCAGTCGTCGCCGTCGCGGCGCGCGGTGGTGGTGATGTGGTGCGAGTTCGAGCCCGCGTCCGGTTCGGTGATGGCGAAGACCATCGTGGTCGTGGCGTCGGCGAGGCCGGGAAGCCAGCGCTGCTTCTGCTCGGGCGTGCCGTACTTGGTGATGATCGTGCCGCAGATCGCGGGGGAGACCACGACCAGCAGCAGCCCGGCGCCCCGGGCGGCGAGTTCTTCCTGCACCAGCGCGAGCTCGTAGATCCCAGCGCCGCCCCCGCCGTACTCCTCGGGGATGTTGACGCCGAGGAACCCGAGCCTGCCCGCCTCGGACCAGAGCTCGGTGAGCGGTTCGTGCCGGCGCGCCTTCGGCAGCACGTAGTCGACGTGGTTGTAGCGCTGGGCGAGCTTGGCGACGGAAGCTCGCAGCTCCTTGCGCTCGTCGGTCTCGATGAAGCTCATGCGTTCTCCTCGGTGTCCGGGGTGTCGACCACGGCGAGCACGGTGCCGACCTCGACCTGCTGTCCCGCGACCACGTTGAGCTCGTCGAGCACACCGTCGGCGGGGGCGGCGACGGTGTGCTCCATCTTCATCGCCTCCAGCCACAGGATGGGCTGACCTGCGGTGACGCGGTCCCCGGTGGTGGCGGCGAGGCGGATGACCTTGCCGGGCATCGGGGCCAGCAGCGATCCCTCGGCGACCAGGTCGGCGGGGTCGGTGAAGCGCGGCACGCGCGCCAGCGCGACCGGTCCGAGCGGGGAGTCGACGTGGACGCGGTCGTCGTAGCGGGCGATGGCGAAGCCCCGGCGAACCGGGCCGTGCTCACCGGGAACGTCGAGCACGACGCGGGTCGGAGTCGCCTCCACCAGCGCGAGTCCGGGGTGGTCCGCGACCTCGATCCCGGTGCGCTTGGCGAGGTAGGACACCTCGATCTCGCGGTCCCCGCAGGTGTAGGTCTTGGTCTGCGGCACCGACGGCAGGTTCCGCCACCCCGCCAGGATCCGGGCGTTGGCCCGCGCGGTGAGCCGGTTCTCGGCGGCCGCGGCCATCGCGGCGGCGACCGCGGCGAGATCGGCGGCGTCGTCGGAGGCCAGCGGCCGGGACAGGCCGGCCAGGCCGTGGCGGTCGAAGAACGCCGTGTCGGTGTCACCGGCCAGGAACGCCGGGTGCCGCAGGACGCGCACGAGCAGGTCCCGGTTGGTGATCAGGCCGTGGATCTCGGCCCGCGCCAGGCTCGCGGCCAGCAGCCGCGCGGCCTCCTCCCGGCTCTCGCCGAAGGAGATGACCTTGGCCAGCATCGGGTCGTAGTGGATGCTCACCGCGTCGCCGCCGGCGACACCGGAGTCCAGCCTGATCCCCGGAGAGCTCAGGACGGCGAACTCCGCTGCGGTGTCGCCGAACTCGATGCGCTGCAGCGTCCCGCTCTGCGGGCGCCAGTCGTGCTCGGTGTCCTCGGCGTAGAGCCGGACCTCGATCGAATGCCCTCGGGAGGCTGGGGGTTCGGCGGGAAGCGCGTGGCCGTCGGCGATCTGCAGTTGGAGCCGAACCAGGTCGACCCCGGTGGTGTTCTCGGTGACCGGGTGCTCCACCTGCAGGCGCGTGTTCATCTCCAGGAAGAAGAACTCGCCCCGCTCGTCGGCCAGGAACTCCACGGTCCCCGCGCCCTCGTAGCCGATCGCCGAGGCCGCCAGCCGCGCGGACTCGAACAGCCGCTCCCGCATCCTCGGGCCGATGCGCTCGACCAGCGGAGACGGTGCCTCTTCGACGACCTTCTGGTGCCTGCGCTGGATCGAGCACTCCCGCTCGCCCAGAGCCCACACGGTGCCGTGCGCGTCGGCGAGGACCTGCACCTCGATGTGCCGCCCGGTCTCCAGGTAGCGCTCGCAGAACACGGTCGGGTCGCCGAAGGCCGACTCGGCTTCGCGGCGCGCGGCGTCGAGCTGGTCCGGCAGCTCGGCCAGCGTCCGCACCACCCGCATGCCGCGACCACCGCCGCCGGCCGAGGCCTTGACCAGGACCGGCAGGTCGGACTCGGTGACGGCCCCGGGGTCCAGCTCGGCCAGCACCGGGACTCCGGCGTCGGCCATCAGCTTCTTGGCCTCGACCTTGGACCCCATCGACTCGATGGCCCGCACCGGCGGACCCACCCAGCGCAGCCCGGCGTCGGAAACCGCCTGCGCGAACGCGGCGTTCTCCGAGAGGAACCCGTACCCGGGGTGAATGGTGTCGGCCCCGGTGGACCTCGCGGCCTGCACGAGCCGCTCGGCCCTCAGGTACGTCTCGCCCGGCGTGTCACCGGGCAGCCGGACCGCCACGTCGGCTTCGGCGACGTGCGGCGCGGACGCGTCGGTGTCGGAGAAGACCGCCGTGGTCGACAGGCCCATGCGGCGGGCGGTGGCGAAGACCCGCCGGGCGATCTCACCGCGGTTGGCGACCAGAACATGGGTGATCATCGCTTCAGGACCTCACATCCGGAAGACGCCGAAGCCCTCGGCGCCTTCGATCGGGGCGTTGTGGATGGCCGACAGGCACATCCCCAGCACCGAGCGGGTGTCGCGCGGGTCGATGACGCCGTCGTCGCAGAGCCGTCCGGACAGGAACATCGGCAGGGACTCGGCTTCGATCTGGTTCTCCACCGCCTCCCGCATCGCCGCGTCACCGGCCTCGTCGAACGGCTGGCCCTTGGCCTCCGCGGCCGCGCGGCCGACGATCGAGATCACCCCGGCGAGCTGGGCGGGACCCATCACGGCGGATTTCGCGCTGGGCCAGGAGAACAGGAAGCGCGGGTCGTAGGCCCTGCCGCACATGCCGTAGTGGCCGGCGCCGTAGGAGGCGCCCATCAGCAGCGAGATGTGCGGGACCTTGCTGTTGGACACCGCGTTGATCATCATCGCGCCGTGCTTGATGATGCCGCCCTGCTCGTACTCGGCTCCCACCATGTAACCGGTGGTGTTGTGCAGGAACAGCAGGGGAGTCTCGGCGCGGTTGGCCAGCTGGATGAACTGGGTTGCCTTCTGCGACTCCTCGGAGAACAGCACGCCGCGCGCGTTGGCGAGGATGCCGACGGGATATCCGTGCAGCTCGGCCCAGCCGGTGACCAGGCTCGACCCGTAGCGCGGCTTGAACTCGTCGAAGTCGGAACCGTCGACGACGCGCGCGATCACCTCGCGCGGGTCGAACGGCACCTTCAGATCCGTGGGAACCACGCCCAGCAGCTCGTCGGCCGGGTGCAGCGGCTCGCGCACCTCCGCGCGCGGGGCCGGTCCCCTCTTGCGCCAGTTCAGGCGTTTGACGATGGAGCGGCCGATGCGCAGCGCGTCCGGCTCGTCGACGGCGAAGTGGTCGGCCAAACCCGACACGGACGCGTGCATGTCGGCCCCGCCCAGCGACTCGTCGTCGGCGTCCTCTCCGGTGGCCATCTTCACCAGCGGGGGTCCGCCGAGGAACACCTTCGAGCGCTCCTTGACCATCACCGTGTGATCGGACATGCCCGGGATGTAGGCGCCGCCGGCGGTGGAGTTGCCGAAGACCAAGGCGATGGTGGGGATTCCGGCCGCCGACAGCCGCGTGAGATCGCGGAACAGCGCCCCGCCCGGGATGAAGACCTCCTTCTGCGTCGGCAGGTCCGCACCGCCCGACTCGACCAGGGAGATCACCGGAAGCCGGTTGCGCTCCACGATCTCGTTGGCGCGCAACGACTTGCGCAGCGTCCACGGGTTGGAGGTGCCGCCGCGCACGGTCGGGTCGTTGGCGACGATCATGCACTCGACGCCTTCGACGACGCCGATGCCGGTGACCACCGACGCGCCGACCTGGAAGTCGCTGCCCCACGCGGCCAGCGGGCACAGCTCCAGGAACGGCGAGTCCTCGTCGATGAGCAGCTCGATGCGCTCGCGGGCGGTGAGCTTGCCGCGCTTGCGGTGCCGCTCGACCTTCGACGGGCCACCACCGGCGACCGCCGTCGCGTGCGCCTCGTCGACCTCGGCGATCTTGTCGAGCATCGCCTGAGCGGCCTCGGCGTACTCCCCGGAGCCGGTGTCCAGCGCGGATCGCAGGATCGTCATGCTCGGTACCCCAATCGGTTCGCCGCCAGTCCGGTCATGATCTCGGTGGTCCCGCCGCCGATGCCGAGGATGCGCATGTCGCGGTACTGGCGCTCGACCTCGGACTCGCGCATGTAGCCGAGCCCGCCGAACAGCTGCAACGCCTGGTGGGCGACCCACTCGCCGGTTTCCACCGCGGTGTTCTTGGCGAAGCACACCTCGACGGTCAGGTCCTGCTCGCCGGCGACGGCGCGTTCGGCCAGCCGCCGGGTGTAGACCCGGGCGACGTCGATCTTGCGGGCCATCTCGGTGAGCGTGTTCTGCACGGCCTGCCGGGTGATGAGCGCGCGGCCGAAGGTCTCGCGGTCGCGGCACCACTGCTCGGCCAGGCCCAGGCAGCGCTGCGCGCCGGCGTAGGCCTGCACCGCCAGCGAGAGGCGCTCGCTGAGGAACGCCTGGGCGATGTGGAGGAAACCGGAGTTCTCCTGTCCCACCAGGTTCTCCGCCGGGACGCGGACGTCGGTGAAGGAGAGCTCGGCGGTGTCGGAGGCGTGCCAGCCCATCTTCTCCAGCTTGCGGGAGACCGCGAACCCCGGCGCGTCCTTGTCCACCACCAGCAACGACACCCCGCCCGCGCCGTCGTCGCCGGTGCGCACGGCGGTGACGACGTAGTCTGCGCGGCAGCCCGAGGTGATGAACGTCTTGGCGCCGTTGACCACGTAGTGGTCGCCGTCGCGGTCCGCGCGGGTGCGCAGGTGACCGACGTCGGACCCGCCGCCGGGCTCGGTGATGGCCAGAGACCCGATCTTGTCCCCGGCCAGCGCGGGCTTCACCCAGCGCTCGATCTGCCGCGGATCGCCGGCCGAAACCATGTGCGGCACCGCGATTCCGCAGGTGAACAGGGAGGCGAAGGTGCCGCCGGAGCAGCCGGCGTAGTGCATCTCCTCGGCGATGACCGCGGCGTCGATGAGATCACCGCCGCCACCGCCGACCTCGACGGGCAGCGCGGCGCCGAGCAGGCCCAGCGCACCGGCCTTCTCGTGCAGCGAACGCGGTAGTTCTCCCTCGCGCTCCCACCGGTCCTGGTGCGGCAGGACCTCGGTCTCGACGAAGCGGCGCGCGGTGTCGCGCAGCACGCGCCGCTCGTCGTCGTCCCACGGGTTCACAGGAGCGCCTCCGGAACGTCGATGTGGCGGGACCGCAGCCATTCGCCGAGTCCCTTGGCCTGGGGGTCGAAACGGGCTTGGGACGCGGCTCCTTCGCCGAGGATTCCCTCCACGACGAAGTTCAGCGCCCGCAGGTTGGGCAGCACCGTGCGGGTGATCGGCAGCTCGGCGGTCTCCGGGAGCAGGGTGCGCAGGCGGTCGACGGTGAGCGCGTGCGCGAGCCAGCGCCACTGCTGCTCGGTGCGCACCCACACGCCGACGTTGGCGTTGCCGCCCTTGTCGCCGCTGCGCGCGGCCACGAACGCGCCCAGCGGGGCCCGCCTGCTGGGCCCCTCCGGAAGCGGTTGCGGCAGAGCGGGCTCGGGCGGCGCTTCCAGCGATCGCGTTTGCGAGGCCGGTGGCACGTCCACGCGTTCACCGCCCGGGAGCACCGCGACGTGCGGTACCTGGGCCTGGTCGACGTACCCCGCGGTGAACACCCCGTACGGCGAGGCCTTGCCGGGGACGCCGGTGAGGCTGCACCCGGGGTAGCTCGCCAGCGCCATCTCCACGGCCACGCCGGAGAACGCGCGTCCCACCACGTCCTGGTCGGGATCTCGCACCACGCAGCGCAGGATCGCGCTCGCCCGCTCCTCGGTGTCGGCGTCGGGGCGGTCGAGTCGGGACAACGTCCAGGTGAGCTCGGCGGGTCGCCGGTCCAGCCCGGCTTCGAGCTGGCGTTGCGCGAGTTCGGCCTTGGCCTCCACGTCCAGACCGGTCAGGACGAAGGCCATCTCGTTGCGGAACCCGCCGAGGCCGTTGAGGGAGACCTTCAGCTCCGGCGGCGGAGCTTCGCCGCGCGTGCCGCTGATCCGAACCCGATCGGTGCCGTCCTGGCCGACCTCGATGGTGTCGAGCCTGGTGGTGACATCGGGGCCGGCGTAGCGCGCGTCCTGGACCTCGTACATCAGCTGCGCCGTCACGGTGTCGACGGTGACCGCACCACCGGTGCCGGGGTGCTTGGTGATCACGCTGGACCCGTCCCGCCGCAGTTCGGCGATCGGGAACCCGGGCCGGGTCAGGTCGGCGATCTCGGTGAAGAACGCGTAGTTGCCGCCAGTGGCCTGCGTCCCGCACTCGATGACGTGACCCGCGGCGACGGCTCCCGCGAGCGCGTCGTGGTCGGTCCGGTCCCAGCCGAAGTGGGCCGCGGCCGGTCCGACGATGACCGAGGCGTCGGTGACCCTGCCGGTGACCACCACGTCGGCACCGGCGTTCAGGCACTCCGCGATGCCCCAGCAGCCCAGGTAGGCGTTGGCGACCAGGGGTGTGCCGAGACCGAGTTCGGTGGCACGCGAGGTGAGGTCGTCGCCCTCGACGTGCGCGACCGAGACGTCCAGGTCCAACCGCTCGGTGAGCTCGCGGATCCGCGCGGCGAGAGCGGCGGGGTTCGCGCCCCCGGCGTTGGCCACGATCCGCACCCCGCGCTCGGCGGCGAGGCCCAGGCACTCCTCGAGCTGGCGCAGGAAGGTCTTGGCGTAGCCCAGATCGGGGTCCTTCAGCCGGTCGCGGCCGAGGATGAGCATCGTCAGCTCGGCCAGGTAGTCGCCGGTGAGCACGTCGAGCTCGCCACCGGTGAGCATCTCGCGCATCGCCGAGAACCGGTCGCCGTAGAAGCCGGAGCTGTTGCCGATCCTGAGGAGTTCGGGGTCGGCGCCGATCACGAGTGCTGCCCCGGCTTCCGGCCCTCGCCTGGTGCTCCGGCGAAGGCCTGCGCGATGGTCAGCCAGTGCGCGGTGTCGGCTCCGACGGTCTCGACGGCGAGGTCGTCGGGGTGCCGCCGCTGCGTGACCAGCAGGCAGAAGTCGAGCGCGGGTCCGGTGATCCGCTGCGCGGCGTCGGCCGGGCCCCACTCCCACGCTTCGCCGCCGGGACCGACCAGGTCGACGCGGAACGGTTCGGCCGGCGGGGTCTGGCCGTGGGTGACGTAGGCGAAGTCGCGGGTGCGCACGCCGATGTGCGCGACGTTGCGGAGCCGGGCGGTGGGCGTGCGGGTGACGCCGAGCGCGTCGGCGATGTCCTGGCCGTGCGCCCAGGTCTCCATCAACCGCGCGGTGGCCATCGAACCGACGCCCATGGGCGGTCCGAACCAGGGGAGCTTGCGCCCGTCCTCGACGCTGCGCAGCGCTTCGGCGAGCCGGGCGCGCCCGAGGCGCCAGGTCGAGATCAGGTCGGCGGGCCGGGCGCGGGCGCGCTCCTCGGCGCCTTCGTCGACGAAGCCGAGGGGGTTGCGCGCGGCTTGGTCCACGACGGCGGCGAAGGCGTCGGGATCCGTCGCCGACAGCAGCGCCACGTCGTCGGTCCAGGACAGGTGGGCGATCTGGTGCGCGACCGCCCACCCCTCGGCGGGAGTGGGGAGTGCCCACTGCTCCTCGTCCAGCTCGGCGACGAGTTCGTCGAGCTCGTCGCCTTCCACGCACATGTCGTCCAGCAGAGCGCCCACGTTGGCCATGCCGACCAGGGTGGGCCCGCGCCGAAGAAAAATCAAGCGCGCTTGATTGGTTTAGCGGGACGAAGCGAGGGGCGGAGCCGCAGCCCCGCCCCTCATCACCGCGGAACTACTGGCTCAGCTCGTACTTGCCCGCGAAGTCGAGCGAGTTCAGGCCTCCGGCCATGCAGCCGCCCGCCGCCGAGGCGAGGTCGAACTGCGCGCTGCCCTTGTGGGAGGACTCGGCGAACTCACCGGAGGTGGTCTTGCCGGTGAACGCGCCGCCCGCGGGCTTGCTCGCGTTGGTGAGGTCGCCTTCGAGGTTCAGCTCGAAGTTCGCCTTGCTGGTCTTGGTGCTGCCGTCCTCGTACTTCCACGTGATGTCGACGTCGCCGCCGACACCGCGCGGCAGGGAGGTGCACGACATCTTGCCCGCCATGTCACCGGTGAACGTCGCGCTCACGACGCCCTCGGCAGCACGGCCGGCCGGGGCGCAGTTGGTCGCCTGGCCGTCGACCTTCAACTGGGTGTCCGCTCCGGCGGGGTTCATCGACAGCGCCGGGGCGAACGCGGCCGTTCCGCTCAGGTCGCACGACAGCAGCGCTTTGGCGTCGGGCGCGGGGGAGGGTTCGGCGTGCGCCGACACGGTGGCGGCGATCAGCGGAGCGGCGACCAGCGCGGCGGTCGCGCCGAAAATGCCGGACTTCTTCCCGAATTTGGAGAGCATGCGAATTGAACTCCTTAGTTCACAAAGGGTTGAAGGGTCGTCCTTCGATTCAGAATGGGAGCACGATTCCCTGCCATCGGCAGTCCGTGTCGCACGATCGAGCGCACTATCCATGCGCAGGCACTGATGCAGAACCCTTCTCCCTGCGCGGGTTTTCGGCCATTGCTACAGTCCGATCCGCTGTTTTCCGGGGTTTCCGACCTAGGCGCCCCGGGTGGAGCACGTCTTCATCGCGGGCGGTTCCGCGGTGAGCAATTGTGGAAAGGGAATATGCCATGAGAATCCGGCGAATCGCATCGGTTCTGCTCGCCTCCGGTCTGCTGGCTGTGGGACTCGTGGGATCGGCCGGTGCACAAGCCCCGTCCGGCCAGGTCCTGGTGTTCATCGCCGACGCAGTGGTCCCCGTTCAGAAGTTCCAGGACCCGCAGGGCTGCCACGCGCTGCCGACCGGGACCCACGTGGTCATCAACGACACGGGCCGCGCGATCACGCTGTACCCGACGCCCACCTGCACGGGAGCGGGTATCGAGCTGGCCCCGGAGCACGGCGCGCACGAACTCCCGGCGTTCGGCGGCTTCGAGGCATGAGCGAATCGCGGACCGACCTGGTCGTGGTCGGCCTGGGCTACGTCGGACTGCCGCTGTTGGCCCGCGCCCACGAGACCGGCATGAGCACCGCCGGTTTCGACATCTCCACCGAGGTGGTGGCCGGGCTCAACGCGGGTCGCTCGCACGTGGCCGACGTCCCGGGCCCCGCGGTCGCCGACATGGTGGCCGCGGGGTTCCGCGCCACGAACGAGGCCGCGGTGATCGCCGACGCCGACACCGTCGTGCTGTGCGTGCCCACCGGGCTGACCGGCGGCGTTCCCGACTTGAGGGCGGTCCGCGCCGCCGCGCGGTCGGTGGCCGGTCAGCTGCGGCCGAACACCTTGGTCGTGCTCGAATCCACCTCCTACCCGGGGACGACCGAGGACGTCGTCCGCCCGATCCTGGAGAGCGGCAGCGGACTTCGCGCGGGCGAGGACTTCCACCTCGCCTACTCGCCGGAACGCATCGATCCCGGCAACCCGCAGTTCGGCGTGCGCAACACCCCGAAGGTGATCGCGGGCGTGACCCCGCTGTGCGCCAAGTACGGGGTGGCGTTCTACGGCCGCTTCATCGACACCCTCGTCGTCTCGCGCGGGACGCGCGAGGCGGAGATGGCCAAACTGCTGGAGAACACCTACCGCTACGTCAACATCGCGCTGGTCAACGAGGTGGCGCTGTTCTGCGACCGGATCGGGATCGACGTGTGGGACGTGCTGCACTGCGCGGGCACCAAGCCCTTCGGCTACGCCCCCTTCCAGCCAGGGCCCGGTGTCGGCGGGCACTGCATCCCGGTCGACCCCGTGTACCTCCAAAGCGCCGCTGAGAGTGCCGGTTTCGCGTTCCGGACGTTGGCCGCCGCCCGCGAGGTGAACGAGCGGATGTCCGAGCACGTGGTGTCCCGGGCGCAGCAGCTGCTGCGCGACAGCGGTGCTCCCGTCGCCGGTGCCAAGGTGCTGCTGCTGGGGGTGAGCTACAAGCCCGACATCGCCGACATCCGGGAGACACCGGCGGTTCCGGTCGCCGCCGGACTGCTGCGCGCCGGTGCCGAGGTCGCCTACCACGACCCGCACGTGCCCGGGTTCGAAGTCGTCGGCCGGCCGCTGAACCGCGTGGAGCACCTCGACGACGGTCTGCGGGAAGCCGACGTCGCGATCGTGCTGCAGGACCACTCCTGCTACGACCCCGTCCGGCTGGTCGCCTCGCGGTGCCTGCTGCTGGACACCCGAGGCACACTCGCCGGGGAGAACGTGCGGCATCTCTGAACGCTGCTGTTCTGCCAGGCGGTGCGGTTGGCAGAGCCTCCGAAGGGAGAGCGCTGCGGTCTTCCTGCTCCGGGCGCGCCGACTCCCGTCCGTCCACGTGACCACGTCGGCGCGTCCTCGCAGGAGCACCGCCTCAGAACCCGCGGCGGTGCGCGCTGAGGCCCACCCGGGAAGCGACTACCGCCGCTTCCGGGGTCTGGGCGAAGGACAGCTCTGCCTCCGGCCTGAGCCCCAGATCGCCGCCGCTGAGCGGTGTGTCGGTGTGGACGAGGATGTTGTAGTGGTTGGGGAAGTGGCAGGCGTCGAAGCCGAGCACGGTGCCGACGAAGCGGTCGCCGATGCGGAGCAGGTCGCCGCGGTCGATCACGCCGCCCTGGCCGAACTCGGCGAAGCCGAGGAACGCCACCCGGTCGATGCGCGCTCCCGACGCCGTCTCGACGTGGTCGGTGGTGACGAGTTCGTGCACGTCACCGGCCCGGACGCAGCGGCTCGCGTGCGGCTCGAGCGACATTCCCCGCTCGTGGCGCTGATGCACCAGGACCTTGACGACCCGTGCCGTCAACGTCCTCTTCGGACCGTCCTCCTCGGGGTTCACCGCACCTCCCGGTAGACCGCGTGCACGAGTTCCAGCGCCGCCAGCCCGTCGGCATCGGTGCCGGTCGTGGAGGCGAAGGTGTCGAGCACCCCGCGGTACTCGTGCCACAGCGAGTTCTTGAACCCCGGATGCCCGGCCAGCATGTCGGCGCGCAGCCGAGCTCCGTCCGCCAGCAGCACCTCCACGTCCTTGGTCTCGCCCGGGTGCGACCAGTCCAGCTCGACGACGGCCGGGACCCCGGAGGCCGAGTCCAGCTCGACGACGGCCTGCCGGTCGGTGCCGCGCTCCTGCTTGACCGCGGCGTGCGCGAGCTCGACGTCACCGAGGAGCAGCCGGACGAGGTCGAAGGCGTTGGGCCCGTTGTCGGCCACGCACCCGCCTCCGCAGCGCGCCGGGTCGAGGTACCAGGTGTCGCCGCCGATGTGCTCCTCGATGCGTTCGAGGTAGCGCACCCGCATCGCCGTCGCCCCGCCGCGCGCGGCCACCTCGGAGCGCAGCCGGAGCACGTTGTCGTTGTAGCGGCGGTGGAAGGAGGTCAGCAGCGGTACTCCCATCAGCCTGGACAGATCCACCAGCTCGCGGGCGTCGGCCAGGGCGACCGCGAGGGGTTTCTCCACGCACACCGCGATGCCGCGGCTCAGCGCGTCCCGGCAGACCTCGGCGTGGACGTCGTTGGGGGCGGTGACGATGACACCGTCGAGCTCGACGCGTCCGAACAGCTCTTGGTGGTCCTGGGAGCGGTGGACCTCCGGTGCGAAGCCGCGCAGCTTCTCGGGGCGCACGTCGCACACCGCGCTCAGCCGCCAGTCCGGGTCGGCCTCGATGGCGGCGAGGTAGTACGCCGAGATGGCGCCGAGCCCGACGACCGCGACGCGGCGCATCAGCCGACCACCGCTTCGTCGAGTTCGAGCAGCTGCACGAGCAGCCCTCGCCGGACCGGAACGCCGTCCCGCCGCCGTCGCATCGCCCGCTCCGCCTCCCGCCAGCCCGGGTAGCGCACCTCGCCGGTGGGCGGGCAGTCGAGCACCGCGCCGAACATCGCCCGCGCGGCCTCGGCGAAACCGGGACGCAGCCGCTCGCCGTCGATGGCCAGCACGAAGTAGCCGATGTCGTCGTCGCGCCCGGTGTCGCCGAGCAGCGCCTCCCGGGTGGGCCCGAGGGCGGAACCGGACAGCAGGGCGGAGAGGAGTTCGACGACCAGTCCGAGGCCGAATCCCTTGTAGACGCCGGTGTCGGCGTCTCCGCCGAGCCAGCGCAGGTGGGCGGTGCCGTCGTCGAAGGCGCTGGGATCGGTGACCGGGCTCCCGGTGTCGTCGGCCAGCCACCCCTGCGGGATCGCCGCACCGTCTCCGGCGGCGACCCGGACCTTGCCGGTGGGCACCACGGTCGTGCTCATGTCCAGCAGGAACGGGTGGTCGGGCAACGCCGGTGCGGCCACCGCGAGGGGATTGGTGCCCAGCAGCGGCAGCGAACCCCGCGGAGGACGGGCGATGCGCTGACCGCCGCAGTTGCTCGCGACGACACCGATCAGGCCCTGCTCCGCGGCGCGTGCCGCGTGAAAACCGGCGCAGCCGAAGTGGGTGGCGCCGTGCACCGACACCAGGCCGATCCCGTGCTGCCGGGCGCGCTCGATCGCGTCGTCCATCGCCTCCGACGCCGCCCACAGGCCCAGCGCACGTCCGGCGTCGATCGTCGCGCACGCGCCCAGATCGGTCCGGGTGACCGGCTCGGCGCGCGGGTCGACGCGGTCTGCGCCGAACAGCGGCAGGTACAGGCGGGGGAGGTTGAACACCCCGTGCGAGTCGAAGCCGCACAGGTCGCCGTGGCACAGCGCGGAGGCCGCCAGCCGGGCGCGATCGTCGGGCACGCCGCGTGCGCGGAACTGCTCGGTGACCAGGCGGTGCAGTCGTTCGTGCGGGACCTGCACGACGTCAGGCTGCGGGTGCATCGTGGTGTTCCTCTCCGGTGCGTTGCCGGGCGAATCCGGTGAGCACGGCCGAGACGACGGCCGCGAACTCCTCCAGCTCGGCGCGGTCGGCGTACTCGCCTTCGGCGTGGGCGTTGTTGGTGTCCAGGCGGCCGGGCCCGAGCACGGCGGTGTAGCTGCCGGGCCGGTCGTGCAGCCATATCGCGTCGCAGGTGAAGCCCGGTTCGTCGTCCGGCCAGCGCTGCGCGCCGGAGCGGGCGAGCAGGTCTTCGGCCCACGGGTCGCTGTTGTTCAGGCAGGGCAGGCCGCGCTTGAGCCAGTCGACGCGGGTGATCGCCGCCGCGTCCCGCGCGGTGCGGGCGAACTCGCGGCTCCCGGTGAACAGCTCGCGGAACCGGTCGAGCCCGGCCTCGACCTCGCGGTGCAGCGCGCCCTCGGCGTCGGCGCCTTCAGCCGTGGTGGCGTAGGAGAGGTTGAGCAGCAGTTCACCGGAGCCGTAGACGCGGTTGTGCAGGTCACCGGTGCGCAGTCCGGCGACGCACAACCGGCCGGGGCGGTCGGCCGGATCGAGCCGGTCGGCCAGGTGCTGGGCGAGGAAGCCGAGCAGGACGGTCGCGTTGTGGCCGGCGTCGGGCCGGTCGTCGATCGACCCGTGGCCGTCGACCCGGATCCGCGCGGTCATCGACGCCGTGGATCGCGGCAGGTAGCGCAGGCCGGTGGGTTCGCAGCAGATGTTGAGCCGGCCGACGTGACCGCGCTCGACGAGCGGGCGGGTGCCGAAGGTGCCCATCGCACCGCCCTCCTCGCCCGACACCACCTGCAGCAGAACGGAAACGTCCTGCCCCACCGAGGGTTCGGCGGCGACGGCGTCCCGAATTCCCGAGAGCAGCGCCACCGAGGGGCCTTTCGCGTCGATCGAGCCGCGACCGGTGAACCGCCCCGCGTGCAGGCCGGCGGGTTCGAGACCCGCGACGGTGTCCAGGTGCACGTTGAACATCACCGTCTCCGATCGCGGCAGGTCGGGCCCGAGCCGCAGCAGCAGGCTCGGCTGCGCGTCGAGGAAGCCAGGCCCCGCTCGGCGGACGACTGCGGGCACGTCGGAGCGGTCGAGCACCCTCGGATCGGGCGGGCCGTGGTGCAGCACCTGGAACCCGATCTCCTCGGCGGCGCGGGCGTAGCGGCGCTGGGCCGGCCAGAGCTGCGGGGTCTCCGCGGTCTCCAGCGGGCTGACCGTCGGCGTTCCCAGCAGTTCCAGCAGCAGCGCGCAGTCGTCGTCGGTGAAGGGCATCAGGCGACGCCGGTGGGTGCGGTCTGCAACAGCTCCGCCAGCCGTCGCCCGGCCCGCAGGAACGGATCAGGATCGGTGGCGGTCAGTCCCTCGTGCGGCCGCGTGAGCAGGTGCGGTTCGAGGGAGAACACGCCGGGGTAACCGTGGTCGAGCAGCATCCGCAGGCACTCGCGCACGCGCGCGTCGCCGTCACCGGGGAGCACGTACTCGGCGTGGCCGGGGGAGCCGACGGCGTCCTTGACGTGCACGTGCTCGACGTGCGGCAGGATCCGCTGCAGCACGGCGACGGCGTCGTAGCCGTGCTCGACGCCGTTGCCCACGTCGAACAGCAGCCGCAGGCACGGCCCACCGGCGTCCACAAGCCGCAGCATCCGCTCGGGGTCCGACTCCGCCCAGCCCGAGCAGTTCTCGTGCAGCAGCACCACGCCGTGGCGGGCCGCTCGGTCGCCCAGCAGCGCGATCCGGTCCAGCACTCGCGCCTGCCACTCCGGTTCCTCCAGACCGTCGGAGAGGTAGGACATGATCCTGATGTAGCGGGTGCCCAGGCTCGCGCACCGCTCGGCCAGCACGTCGAGTTCGCGCAGGTCGGCCGTCGGTGGCGCGGTGATGGGACGTGACCAGTTGCCGATGCGCGAATCCAGGCACACCACGCGCAGCCCGGCGGCCCGGACCGCCCGGTGCACCCGCAGGAACCGGGAGGAGTCCAGATCGGCCAGTGCGAGGCCGTCGACCGCGCGCAGCTCGATGCCGGACCAGCCGAGCTCGGTGATCGCGGCGATCTGCTCCGGCAGTGTGGCGGCGGCTTCGTCGCCGATCCCGGCGAGCTGGTCAGCGTGCATGCGCGAGCGTCCTCTCCTTGGCCGCGGTGAGCAGTCGGATGATGTCGGCGTGCAGGCCGAAGGTGCCGTGCTCGCCGGCGGGCCGGAGGTGGTGGAGGTAGGTGCGGACCATCCAGCGGGTCAGCGCGTCGTCGCGGAAAACCGCTCTGCGGCCGTTGATGTCGAGCTGCGCGTGGTCGTCGTCGGCCCCGATCGGGTAGTGGCCGACGACCCGGCCGCCGTCGAGTTCGAGGGTGATGCGGCGGCGCCGGATCGGCGCGGTCAGGTCGGATCGGATCTCGCTGCGCACACCGCTCGCGTGCATCAGCGCCAGCCGGGCGCTTCCCAGCCTGGGCAGCACGGTGTCGGCGAAGCGCATGTCGGCGCACTCGGCCTCGGCGAGCTCGGCGGCACCGGCCAGCCGCAGCACGACGCCGAGCGAGTGCGGCAGCTCCACGTCGAACGCGGTCGGGTGCCCGCTGGTCGCGCAGGACCGGGTGAAGCGGGGTTTGTCCTGGTCGAAGGTGATCGACCGCAGTCTGCCGCGCGCGACCAGCCCGGTCAGGTGCTCGGTGAGGCGGGAGTCGAGCCAGTGGCTGACCACCGCGATGTCCAGGTCGTGCCGGTCGCGCAACGCGCTGATCGCCGCCAGCTCGTCCAGGCCGGTGGCCAGCGGTTTCTCGACGATGATGCGGCGGAACCCGCGCTCGGCGAGTTCGGCGAGGACCGCCGCGCGCCCCTGCGGCGGCGTGCAGACGTGGGCGACGGTGCGGTTCGGGTCGAGCAGCGCGGACGCGGCGGCGATCGAGTCGGTCGCGGTGACGTCCGGCCGGTGCCGTCTGGCGTCGGGGTCGCAGGCCACCACGGGACCGGGTGCGAACAGCCCGGACGCGGTCTCGCGGACCTGCGCCAGCACCCGCAGGTGCAGGCCCGATCCGGCACGGCCGAGCCCGATCACGAAGGGTTGCAGCATCGCACGATGTCCTCTGTGGACCAGTAGGTGAGGTGGGCGCGCCGGAGATCCCGGCTCCGGCCGACTGTACAGATCGCCTCGGGAGCCGGAAGTCGTTCTGCCGACGGAAAAACGGTGTCTCACTGAAAGGAGTGAAGATGGCTCTTCCAGCCGTCGGAGACGATCAGGACTCGTTAGGTTCGATCTAGGTCCGGCAGCGGTACCGAGCGCTTCACAGGGGGTTGGTCGACGGTGTCCCTCGGGACGGAATTCGTTGGGGGAGTCGCGGAAGGTCCTGTTCCGTTCTTCACCCAGGCGCGCACCTTCGAAAGGCTCTGGCCGGAGATCAGCGGCCGCATCTGCGACGTCTTCGACAACGGGAAGTTCTCCCACGGGCAGCAGGTCGGCGAACTCGAGACCGCGCTCGCGGAATGTACCGGTGCGCGGCGGGTGGTCGGCGTCAACAGCGGGACCGATGCGCTGGTCCTGCTGCTGCGGGCCCTCGGCGTCCGCTCCGGCGACGAGGTCGTGGTCCCCGCGTACTCCTTCATCGCCACCGCCACGGCCGTGGTCCTCGCCGGCAGCACACCGGTGTTCGCCGACATCGACCCGGCCACCTACGCGCTGGACCCGGTCGAGATCGCCCGGGTCGCCACATCGCGCACCCGCTTCGTGATGCCCGCGCACCTGTTCTGCCGGATGGCCGACGTGGACGGGATCAACGAGGTCGCGCGCGACCTCGGGCTGACGGTGGTCGAGGACAGCGCTGAGGCGATCGGCATGCGCCACGGCGGCGTCCACGCGGGCCTGCACGGTGCGGGCGGCGTGCTGTCGTTCTTCCCCACCAAGACGCTCGGCGCGCTCGGCGACGCTGGCGCGGTCCTCACCGACGACGACCACGTGGCCGACACCGTCGCGGCGCTGCGCCACCACGGGCGGGTCGGCCGGACCCTCGACGACTTCCCGGCGATCTCCACCGAGACCGCGATGGCGGGCACCAACAGCAAGATGGACGACATCCAGGCCGCGATCCTGCTCGCCAAGCTGCGGCACCTCGACGACGACATCGCCCGCCGCGCCGAGCTCGCCGAGCGCTACCGGGCCGGCCTGGACGGCATCGTGCGCTTGCCGGATCCCGGCGACGCGCCGGTGTTCTACGTGCAGCTGATCGAGGTCGAGCTCCGCGACGCGCTGGCCGAACACCTCGCCGAGCGGGGCATCGGCACCGAGGTCTACTACCCGGCACCGCTGCACCTGCAGCCGTGCTTCGCCGCGCACGGCCACCGCCGGGGCGACTTCCCGCGCGCCGAGACCGCCAGCGCCCGAGCCCTCGCGCTCCCGCTGCACGCCGACCTGGAGCACGAGCAGGTCGACCGGGTGTGCGCGACGATCCGCGAGTTCTACACCGGGAGGCCCTGATGGAGATCCCGTTCTTCCCGCCCGACCTGTTCGACGACGACCGCAAGGTGATGCTCGACCTCATCCGCGAGATCGGCGTGGCACCGGAGCAGAAGTTCATCCTCGGCGAGCGCACCCGGGTCTTCGAGGAGACGCTGCGCGACGACCTCGGCGCGGCCGACGTCGTCGCCTGCGGCAGCGGCACCAGCGCGCTGGGCCTCGTGCTGCGCGCGATGGAGATCGGTCCCGGTGACGAGGTCGTGGTCCCGGCCTTCGGGTGCGCTCCGCTGGCCTCGGCCGTGCTGGAGGTCGGCGCGCAGCCCGTGTTCGCCGACGTCGACGCGGGCACCGGGGTCGTCGACCCCGAGGACGTGGCCGCGCGGATCACCCACCGCACCAAGGCGATCATGCCCGCGCACATGTTCTCGGTCATGGCCGACATGCCCCGGTTGACCGAGATCGCCGCCTCGCGCGGGGTGCGGCTCGTCGAGGACTCCGCGGTCGCGCAGGGCGCGGTCCTGGCGGGAACTCCGGCCGGGTTGTGGGGCGAGGCGGGCGTCTACTCGTTCGTGCAGGTCAAGTCCTTCGGCATGCCGGGGGAGGGCGGTGCGGTGGTGACCCGCGACGCCGAGCTGGGCGCGCGGGTGCGGATGCTGCGCAACCACGGCCAGCGGACCCGGTTCGTGCACGAGCTGGTGGGCACCAACAGCCGATTCGACGAGATCCAGGCCGCGTTCCAGACCTACCGCTACTCCGGGTTCGCCGAACGCCTCGCGCGCCGCGCCGACATCGCCGACCGCTACACGGCGTGCTTCACCCCGCTGGCCGACGTCGTCCCACCGCCGCCCGGGCGCGACGGCCGGTGCTACTACGTCTACTGCGTGCAGAGCGACCGGCGCGACGAGCTGCGCGCCTTCCTCGCCGCGCGCGGGATCGGCTCGCACGTGTACTACCCGAGTCCGCTGCCGAAGCAGCCCGCGTTCGCACCGCACGCCCCGGTGGGCGAGGAGTGGCCGGGCGCCGAGCGCACCTGCGCGAGGATCCTGGCGCTGCCGGTGTACCCGCACCTGTCCGACGACGAGGTCGAGCGCGTCGCCGACGCCGTGCGCGAGTTCAGCGAGGGCCCGCATGTCCGCTGAGGTCGTGGGGCACCGCCCGGCCGGCAGCGTTCACGACTACCTGCGGCTCGGCAAGTTCGACGTCTACGACTACTACCTGGGCGTCCTGATCGTCGCCTCGGCCGCACCCGCCGAACCGGTGACGCTGCTGCTGTTTCTGCTCGGCGAGGTCGCGGTGATCGTGGCCGGGGTCGCCTTCGACGACGTCACCGGCTACCGCGACGGCAGCGACCTGGTCAACTACGGACCCGACGACCGGCTGCGCAAGAAGCTCCGCAAACCGCTGGTCGCCGGAACGCTGACCGAGGCGCAGGCGCTGCGGTTCGCCTGGGGCGCGGCGGCGATCGGAGCCGCCCTGTGGACGGCAGCGGTGCTGACCGCTCCGCACCGTCCGATGTGGAGCGTGGTGCTGCTCGTCGTGGTGTTCGCCGCCGCGTTGCAGTACTCCTACGGGCTCAAGCTCAGCTACCGCGGTTTCCAGGAGGCGTTCCTGGTGGTGCTGGGCATGACCCTGGTGCTGGCGCCGCACGGTCTGATCACCGGTCAGTTCTCCGGGTTCGTGCTGGTGCAGGCGGTGCTGTTCGGGATGGGCCCGCTGATGTTCGGGGTGTACTCCAACACCAACGACGTCGACGGCGACCGCGCCGTGGGCCGCCCGACCGTCGCCGCGCTGACCACCGGGCGCGGCAACGCCCGGTTCATCGGCGCGCTGTCGGTGGGCGAGTTCCTGCTGGGCGCCTTGGCGTCGCTCACCGGGGTGGCGCCGTGGTGGTTCGCGTTGCTGGTGCTGCCCGCCACCGCGCTGCGCGCGCGGCAGTACCACCTGGGTTTCGCTGCCGGGGACATCATGCGGGCGCGCAAGCTCGGCTTCACCGCGCACCGCACGTGCGTGGCCCTGCTGGTGCTGGCCAACGTCCTGGTGGCGATCGGATGAGCACCGATGTGGACGTGGCCGTCGTGGGAGCGGGCATCGCCGGGCTCACCGCCGCCCGCGAACTGCGCCGCGCCGGGCTGGACGTGCGGGTCTACGAAGCGGCCGAGCGCGTCGGCGGGCGCATGGCCACCGCCCGCGTCGACGGGTACGCGATCGACACCGGCGCCGAGCAGATCTCCCCGCGCGGCTACCCGGCGACCTGGGACCTGCTGCGCCGATTGGACTTCCGCCCGGCCGACGTGCCGCCGATCGGCAGGCCCATCGCGATGTGGCGGGACGGCGAGGCGCACCTCGGGTTCGGTTCCGCGCGCGGCCTGCTCACCGGAGCCGGGCTGTCCCCGCGCGCACGACTGGACCTGCTGCGGCTGCCGACGCGCATCGACCCGGAGCGCCCGGAGAGTTCGAGCCTGGGCGATGCCACGGTGACCGAGCTCGCCTCGCACCACCACCCCGACCTGCACGACTACCTGCTGCAGCCCGCCGCGTCGTTCTGCCTCTGGGACCCGCGGCGGTCCTCGGCCGCGGTGCTGCTCGGCATGCAGCGGGCGGTCGGCGCCACCTCGACCTGGCGCACCTACTGGGAGGGCATGGACCAGCCCTGCCGCCGCATGGCCGCCGAGCTCGACGTGGTCACCGGGCAGCCGGTGAGCGAGGTGGTCGCCGACGGTGACTCCGCGCGGCTTCGGGTGGGGGAGGACGTCGTCACCGCACGGCAGGTGCTGCTGTGCGTGCCGGCCCCGGTCGCCGCCGCGCTGCACGCCAATCCGCCCGCGGCGGAAGCGGAATTCCTGACCGCGTGCACCTTCACCTCGGCGATCAAGGTGGCCGTCCCGCTCGACGCCCCGGTCGCGCTGCCCGGCAGGCCCTCCCTGCTGATCACCCCGCGCGCCGAGGAGGACGTGCTGGCGGCGATCCTCTTCGACCACCTCAAGCACCCGGGCCGCGTGCCGGCGGGCAAGGGCATGGTGACGGCGGTCGTCAACGCCGAATCCACCCGGGAACTCCTCGCCGCGCCCGACCACGAGGTGGCCTCCCGCGTCACCGAGGCCGCGCGGCGCTACCTGCCGGTCAGCGGCGCGGCGCACGTCCACCGCCACACCTGCGCGCTGCCCGAGTGCACCCCGGCGGCCCTCGCCGCGCTGCCGGGCTTCCGGGGACGCGCGATCGGGCCGGTGGACTACGCGGGGGACTGGGTGAACCTGCGCCCGCACAGCGAAGGGGCGGTCCGCACCGCCGCGCTGGCCGCCTCCCGCGCGCTGAGCAGGTTCGGTTCCGCCATTCCGGTCTGACGAAGGAGTTCGCGTTGCGTCCACACGACATGGGTGCGCTCTTCGACCGAGCCGCCTCGCGAGGTCACGCCACCGCGGTGCACCTGGACCGCCCGTTCGACATCGCGCCCGACGCCGGCATCGAGCACGACGTGCCCGCGCTCGCCGAACTCGTGCGGGCGGCCTCCGGCTGGTGGTGGGCGGCGGGCGCGCGGCCCGGCAGCAGGGTGGCGATCCTCAAGGACGACCACTGGGACATCGACCTGCTCGCCTGCGCCGCCGTTCGCACCGGTGCCGTGCCCGCGAAGCTGTCCGGCGCCCTTCCCGCCGAAACGGCTTCGGCGCTGCTGAAACGGCTGGAACCGGACGTCCTGGTGACCTCGCCCCGGCTGATCGAGCGGGCCGCCGAGGAAGGCGTGGACCTGGCCTCGTTCGCGCGCACGACGGTCAGCACGGGACCGGCCCCGGGCTCTGTCCACCTCGACGAGCTGCGCGGGAGCACCGCTGCGCCGCCGCACCGGCGCGGGGACGACGAACCGCTGGTCATCACCCACACCTCCGGCACCACCGGCGTGCCCAAGCTCGTGGTGCACTCGACCCGGTCGATCATCACCAACCTCGCCCGCTTCGAATCGCTCCCGACGCCGGTCGTGGGCATCCGCAAGGACGACGTGCTGGCCACCGCCAGCTCCTACGCCCACGGGCGGACGTTCTGCTGGACGGCCGTGGCCGTGAGCACCGCACCGCGCGAGATCGTCGTCCTGACCGGTCAGGACCCCGACCAGGTCGACCCGGTGCTCCGGCAGCACCCGCCGACCGTCGTGGAGGCGCTGCCCGCCGCGTTCGTGCGGCTCAAGCCGCTGACCACGCGGCTGGCCAACCCGTTCCACCGCACCCGGCTGTTCATCAGCACCTACGACGCCGTGCACCCGCCCACAGTGCGGGCGTTCCTCAAGGCCAGCGGGCGGAAGCGACCGCTGTGGCTGGACGGGTTCGGCCAGACCGAGACCGGTCCGCTGACGTTCCGGTTGCACCACCGCGGCTCGGTGCAGCGGCGGCGCTCCGCCACGCACCCGGCGGGCCGGCCGATCCCGGTGAAGACGCGCCTGAAGCTGGTGGATCCCGGCACCTTCCAGCCGGTGCGGCCCGGAGAACCGGGGCTGCTGCTGGCCCGGACCCGCGCCCTGTGCCTGGACTACCTCGGCGAATCGGAGCGGTTCGCCGCCAAGAAGGTCGGAAACTGGTGGAACACCGGCGATCTCGGCATCCGCGGCAGGGACGGCAGCGTGCACCTGGTCGACCGCGAGGTCGACTGCGCGCCCGAAGGCAGCTGCGTGGCCACCGAGGACACGCTGGAAGAGCGGATCCCGCGCGCGACCGAATGCGTGCTGCTGGCCCGCGCCGACCAACCTCCGCTGCCGGTCGTGATCACCGGCGACGGCGAGCTGTCCGAGCACACCTGGCGCCACGCCTGCCACGGACTGCCCGCGATGTCCGCACCCGTCGTCCTGAGGTGGGAGGACGTGCCGAGAACCGGTACCGGCAAGGTGCGCAGGCTGGAACTGCTGGACCGGCTCACCGGGAACGCCGAGACCTACGGAACCGGGCGGTGGACATGACGGCCCCGATCTACGTCTTCACCAACGGCGGTCCGCACGGCGCCGAGCAGCACCGCTGCATCGCGGCCTCCTACGACCCCATCACCACCGGGCGGCTGGCCGCCACCGGCGTCACCGACGGCTGGCACTGCCTCGACGTCGGCACCGGGCACGGCAGCATCGCCCGCTGGCTGGCGGAGCAGGTCGCCCCGTCCGGAAGCGTGCTGGCCACCGACATCCACCCCGCTGACGTCGAAGCGCACCCGAACCTGACCGTCGCGGTGCACGACATCACCACCGATCCGCTTCCCGCCGAGCGCTTCGACCTGATCGTGGTCCGCATGCTGCTGCAGCACCTCCCGGAGCGGAACGCGGTGCTGCGCGAGCTGGTCGCGGCGCTGAAGCCCGGCGGATGGCTGCAGGTCGACGACCTGGACACCGGCTACGAGCCGGTGCTGCTGGCCACCGACGCCGCGGTGTACGAGAAGTTCCTCGCGGCGAAGACCGGTCACATGCGCTCCCGGGGAGGCGACCCGGAGTGGGGCCGCAAGGCGCCGCTGGCGATGCGCGCGGCCGGGCTGGTCGACGTCGATCCGCGCCCGCACATCGGTTCCCGCCACGCGGGCTCGCCGGAGCTCGCGCTGCAGTACAACCACACCTTCCACCTGCGGGACGGTCTGCTGGCGGCCGGGATGACCGAGGCGGAGCTGGTCCGGGTGCGCGAGGTCATGCGCGACCCGGGCTTCCGGGCGTCGTCGAGCGTTCTGCACTCGGTGCAGGGCAGGAAGCCGTCATGATCGCCGAGCGGGTGGCGGCCGGCCTGCTCCGCGAGTTCGGTGAGGCCCCCGCCGTCTGGTGCGACGTCGACTGGGCCGGGCCGGTGGAGATGGCGTTGCGCGACGAATCCGCCGTGCAGGCGGCCTGCGGGATCATGCACGTCCACGGGCGGGCGTCCGGGATTCCGAGGCGACTCGGCGTCGACTACGCCTCGGCCGTGGCCGGTGTCCTGGCAGTCCACGGGATGCTGGCGGCCGCGCTGGCGCGGGCGCGCGGCGCTCGGATCGAGGCGGTGCGGACCTCCGTCGCGCAGGCGGCGCTGCTGGCGGTGGGCCAGCACCTCGCGGTGGCCACCACCGACGACGAGTGGGACGAGCGGTGGAGCTCCGGACCGCGCCCGCCGTTCCGCTCGCAGGACGGCATCCGGTTCGAGCTCGAAACGCTGCATCCCGAAGGCTGGCAACGGTTCTGGGCCCACCTCGGTGCCGAACCCGCCGACGTCGCCGCAGGCTGGTGGCCGTTCCAGCAGCGCTTCGCCACCGCCTCCTGCGCGCTCCCGGAAGCCCTGCTGGGCCTCCCGCGCCGGTTCCCCTTCCGCGACCTGCTGAAGGCCGCCGCGCGGGCCGAGGTCGGCGTCCTGCCGGTCCGCGACGACCCGGGCCAGCCGACGACCGTCCCCGCCTGCACCTTCCGCGACCTGCCCGGATCGTCGAGCTCCCGTCCCCGGGCGGGAGGTGAACCGCTGGACGGGATCGTCGTCGTCGAGTCGACCCGCCGGATCCAGGGCCCGATGGCCGGTCACGTGCTGCGGATGCTCGGCGCCGAGATCATCCGCGTCGAGCCGCCGGGCGGCGACCCGATGCGCGGCATCCCGCCGATCTCGGGAGACCGCTCGGCCCGGTTCCGCGTGCTCAACGACGGCAAGCGCATCACCGAGGCCGATCTGAAAACCGCTGCCGGGCGGGAGGAACTGCGCGAACTCGTCGCCGCCGCGGACGCCTTCGTGCACAACTGGGCGCCCGGCCGTGCCGAACGCCGCGGACTCGACGCCGACGACCTCGCCCGCGTCCGGCCCGGTCTGGTCTACGCGTGGTCGTCGGGGTGGGCGCCGCTGCCCTGGCCGGATCCGCCGCTGGGCACCGATTTCCTCGTGCAGGCCCACAGCGGCCTGGCCGCCACCGAACCGGACCGCGCGCCGTCGCTGCTGACGCTCACCGACATCATGGGCGGACTGGTCTGCGCGGCAGGCGTCCTGGCGGCGCTGCTGCGCCGCGAGCGCACCGGGCTCGGCGCCCGCGTGGACAGCTCGCTCTACTCTGGCGCGGGCGTCATCCCCCGAACCCCGGCAGGGCCGGCCCGGCTGCTGGAGCGGGATGGCCGGTGGGTGCTGCCCGACGGCACACCGGTGTGCACCGACCTGCGGGAACTCGCCGCCGACCCGCGGTTCAAGCGCGCCCTGAACCACACCACGCACGTGTCACCGCAACCTCCTTGGGAGTTCGCATGACCTGGACGTCGCGCAACGGGATCGAGATCCGCGACCTGGTGCCCGCCGAACTGCGCGCGCACTGGGTCGAGCAGGGACTGTGCCCGGACCGGCCGATCTACGACCTGTTCACCGACAGGGTCCGGTCGCACCCGAGACGCGAAGCCGTCATCGACGGCGAGGTGACGCTGACCTACCAGGACCTCGACCAGGCGGTGCGGCGCGTGGCCGCCGCGCTGAGCGCCGAGGGGTTCGGCGAGGGCGACATCATCGGGATCCGGTTGCCCAACGGGTGGCGCTTGGTGGTCGCGGAACTCGCGGTCGCCGCCATCGGAGCCGTGGTGCTGGCCTACCCCGGAGGGCCCGGGACCAAGGACACGATCAGCCTGCTCGGGCGTTCCCGAGCCGCAGCGGGCATTTTCGGCGACCCCGCTGACGCCGAGGTCGCCGCCGGACTGCCGACGCTGCGCGCGGCGCACGTCTTCGACGACCTCGACAGCGGCGCCGACTGGCACCCGCCTGAGCTCGACCCCGAAGCGCCGGTGCGCATCCTGGTCACCTCCGGCTCGCAGTCCGAACCGAAGATGATCGCCTACTCGCACAACGCGATGGCGGGCGGCCGGGCCAACTACGTGCGGGCCTTGAGCGGCGGCGACGAGCCGATGCGGGCCCTGGCGCTGATGAAGCTCGCGTCCTCCTACGGCTCGCTCGTCACCCACGTGAGCATCGCCGCGCTCGGCGCGACGGTCGTCCTGCAGGACCGCTTCGACGCGGGCGACGCGCTCCGCGCGATCACACGGCACCGGCCGACCCACCTGTTCGGCGTGCCCACGATGCTGCGCAGGCTCACCGAGCACCCCGCCGAGGCGGACGAGGACCTGTCGAGCCTGCGAGCGGTGGTGTCCAGCGCGGCACCGCTGTCGGACGTCACCGCCCGCGCGTGCACCCGCCGGTTCGCCGCGCGCGTCATCACCGTCTACGGCTCCTCCGACGGCATCAACTGCCACACGGCGCTCACCGGCACGGGCGAGGGGACGGGAACCGGCTCGCCGGACCCTGAGGTCGCCGAGATCCGCATCGTCGACGAGCTCGGGCGCGACGCAGGTCCCGGCGAGGCCGGGGAGATCTGGGCGCGCGGGCCGATGACGCCGCTGAGCTACGTCGCCGACGCCGAGCTCGACGAGCGCTACCGCACGCGCGGCGGGTGGGTGCGCAGCGGCGACCGGGGCCTGCTGGACGAGCTCGGGCGGCTGCACGTGCTCGGCAGGCTGGACAACGCCGTGTCGCGCGGCGGTTTCCAGATCAGCCCGGCCGAGGTGGAGCGGGAGATCGGCGCGCATCCCGGCGTGGTGGACGTGGCGTGCGTCGCGGTGCCCGACGATGAGCTGGGGGAGCGGCTGTGCGCCTGCATCAGCCAGGCCGCCGGGAGCGAGGACCTGACGTTGGGCGAGGTCACGGCGTTCCTGGAGGGGGACCGCGGGCTGGAACGGCGCAAGCTCCCGGAGTTCCTGCTCCGGTTGCCGGAACTGCCGCTGGCGCCGACCGGCAAGGTCTGCCGCCGCACGGTCACCGCGATCGCCGTCGAGCGCTTCGCCGCGGATCAGCCCGCGATGAGCTCCTCGTCGAGCCGGCCGTAGTGGTATCCGCGGATGGCTGAGAGCAGTTCGTCGAGGCACAGCGTTCCGCGGCGGCCGACGTCGATGCGCTCGAAGGCCTCCTCGGCCCGCTCCTCGTCGAGGCCGAGGATGACCAGCCAGCGGATGAACTCGGCGCGGTCGAGCTTGCCGTCCCCGTCGCGGTCGCACACGCCGACGACGCCGCCGATGACGGGGCGCAGCGCGCGGTTGAACGCGGCTTCGCCCTGCTCGAAGATCAGGTCTTCGGAGAGGGTGGAGAACTGGGCTTCGGTGATCGTTCCGTCGCGGGAAACCCCGGCCTGATCGGCGCAGAGGTCGAAGAGCGCGCCGAGGGAGGCGCGAAGGCGCGCGGCCGCCGGGTCGGCCGGGTCGACGCCGAAGGCCCCGGCGATCCGCTCGGCCTCGCGCTCGACGTCCTGGCGGGTCAGCTCGCCGCTGCCGGCGAGGTCCCACCGGGCGAACCGGGTCTTGATCCGGCCCTGCGCCACACACCGATCCACTCGACACCATCCACAATAGACTGTGAATTCCGCTGGAGCGAAACGACAATAACCCGGGTCCGATCATCTCGCCGGATCGCGCGCCGCGCCCGCGAGAACTGGGTACATTAGGGCGCGCCCGGTTTCGAGAGGTGGTGCTCGTGGAGTCGTTGGCCGCGGAGATCGAGGGGATCGCGCTGGTGGATCACCACGCGCACGGGGTGCTGCCCGCTGATCCGGGGCGCGCGGAGTTCGAAGGCCTGCTCACCGAGTCCGACCGCGCCGTTCCGCCGTGGATGACGCAGTTCGACTCGCCGCTCGGGTTCGCGGTGCGGCGGTGGTGCGCCCCGGTGCTGGGGCTGGCGCCGCACGCCGCGCCGGAGGAGTACCTGGCGGTCAGGGGAACGCTGGGCTGGAACGAGGTGACCCGGAGGATGCTCGACGCGTCCGGAGTCGGGTGCGTGCTGCTCGAGACCGGCCTCGACAGCGGTCTCGGCGTAGCGGAGTTCGCCGGGCTGGCGGGAAGGCCGGTTCACGAGGTCGTCCGCCTGGAAGCGGTGCTGGAGGAGGTCGCCGAATCCGGGGTGTCGGCGGCGGAGCTGCCGTCGCGGTTCCGCGAGGCGTTGGCGAGCCGGTCGGCGGTGGGCCTGAAGAGCATCATCGCCTACCGGTACGGCTTCGACTTCGACCCGGAGCCGCCCGGCGAGGCCGAGGTCGTCCGGGCGGCCGGCGCGTGGCTCCGGCAGGGCGCCACCCGGGTGAGCGATCCGGTGCTGCTGCGGTTCGCGCTGTGGGCGGGTGTGGAGCGCGGACTGCCGATCCAGCTGCACACCGCCTACGGCGATCCCGACCTGGAGCTGCACCGCTGCGATCCGCTGCTGCTGACCCGGTTCATCAAGAACGTCGAGCCGCGCGGCGTGGACCTGCTGCTGTTGCACTGCTACCCGTTCCACCGCAACGCCGCCTACCTCGCCCAGGTCTTCCCGCACGTCCACTTCGACGTCGGACTGGCGATCAACCACACCGGAGCGCGCTCGGCCGCGGTGATCGCCGAATCCCTGGAGCTCGCCCCGTTCGCCAAAGCCCTCTACTCCTCCGACGCCTGGGGCCTGCCGGAGCTGCACCACCTCGGCGCCCGGCTCTGGCGCAGCGGGATGAGCCGGGCGCTGGCCCACCACGTCGAATCCGGCGACTGGTCCTTCGACGACGCGGTCCGGGTGGCCCGCATGATCGGCCGCCACAACGCCGAGCGCGTCTACCGCCTGCGCTGAGCCGGATCCGTGGCGACGACGCGGTGGGCGGTGGCGGATTCGAGCCAAGTGCCCGACATCACGCACCGTGAGGTGTGGACGGTGGCGCCCCTGATCGTTACGTTGGTGGCCGCCCACCGGGAGTTGACGACGTCGTTACGGGGAGGGATCAGGCGATGGCGCCTCTTGACCTGCTGTGCGCTGTGCTGATCCCGCTCGCGCTGATAGTCGGAACGGCCGCTGCGATGGTCGGCCGCAAGGTCGTCGCGCAGCGCCTCGCGGCGACCTCCGGTGCACTCGCTGTAGTGGGTCTGGCTCTGGTCTCGGTCGTGTCGTTGTTCGGTCTGTGAGTCGACGCCCCGGCGCGGGCTGTTGGAACGCGGTGTGCGGGTCGGTAGGAACGACCTGAGAGCAGCCGATCGCCACGCCGGGAGGAAACATCGTGTCCGCAGCCGAATTCGCGCGCGAACTGCGCGCTCGTGAGGAGCTCGTCGGGTACTGGATCGCGTTGGACGCCCCGGCGGCCACCGAGCGGATCGCGCGGGTGGGCTACGACTACCTGGTCGTCGACGTCCAGCACGGGCTCATCGGCCACTCCGGCATGATCAACGCGCTGCTGGCCATCGATGCCGCCGGCGGCGCGAAAGGCCTGGTCCGCGTCGCGGCGAACGAGCCCAGCGGGATCGGTCACGCCCTGGACGCGGGAGCCGCCGGAGTCATCGTCCCGCTGGTCGACACTCCCGAGGACGCGGCCGCTGCGGTCGAGGCGACCCGCTACCCGCCGCGCGGGCGCCGCTCCTACGGTCCGATGCGGTCGGGCCTGCGAGTCGGTCCCCGGCCGATCGAAGCGGACGAGTCGACTGTGGTGGTCGCGATGATCGAGACCGCGCAGGGCCTGGCCAACGTTCGCGAGATCTGCGCGACCCCGGGGCTCGACGGGGTCTACGTCGGCCCGGCCGACCTGTGCCTGGCCGTCGGCGGTGCCTTCCCGGGTGATCCCGACGTGGCCGAGGAGTTCGAGGTAGCGGTCGAGACGATTCAGAGCGCGGCGGCCGAGGCGGGCATCGCCGCCGGGTTCCACGTCTCCGACGGCGAGGGGGCCGGGCCGCGACTCGCCCAGGGCTACACCTTCGCCAGCATCTCCTGCGACCTGGTGCACCTGGAGGCCGCCGCAACCGGTCACCTGCGCGCGGCCACGGGATCGGCGCAGCGCTGAGGCCCTGAGCGCGCAGCAGCCCCGGAGCCGTTTCCTCCTCGGTGAGAAGGCCGAACCGGACGCAGTTCGGGGCTCCGGGGCCGGGTAGCTGCCTGGTATTCGCCGACCGCTCTCCCGCGTCGGGATCCACAGGATTTCGGGATTCACGCACGTCGGGTCGGCTGTTGTGCCGTGGGCGGTCCTAGCGGACAGCCACCTCACAAGTCCTGTTGGTATTCAACGTCGGACCACCTCCTTTCCTGTGTGCCCGCAGGCTATGCCGCCTCCGGTTCCCTCGGCAACAGATTTTTCCCGGCCCCGAATTCGCAGGTCAGAAGCCTCGTCCAGAGGTCGATGTCGATCGTTGACACCCCTACCCCCTAGGGGTATTTTCGATTCCAGGTTGAAGGTGGACCGTTGCGGGGAGGCGTCATGGACCACGAGCACCACCACGCCGGTGTCGAGCAGCAGGACGGTCGCGCGCTGACCCGATCGGCGATCAGCGCCACGGCGCACTGCCTGACCGGCTGCGCCATCGGCGAAGTCCTCGGCATGGTCATCGGTACCGCGCTGGGCTGGGGGGACCTGGCCACCATCGTGCTCGCGATCGCGCTGGCCTTCCTGTTCGGCTACAGCCTGACGATCGTCCCCGTGCTGCGCGCGGGCGTCGGCCTCGGCGCGGCCATCGGCGTCGCCTTCGCCGCGGACACCCTGTCGATCACCGTCATGGAGATCGTCGACAACCTGTTCATGGTGCTCATCCCGGGTGCCATGGACGCGGGCCTGACCAGTTGGCTGTTCTGGCTCTCGCTCGCCGCGGCCCTGGCCATCGCCTTCGTCCTCACCGTCCCGGTCAACCGCGTTCTGATCAGCCGAGGCAAGGGCCACGCCGTGGTGCACCAGTACCACTGAAGGCTGTTGAGGTCTTGCTCTGCGGGGCGGTGCGGGTAGCGGAAACCCCCGAAGGGGACTCCGTGCGCCGCTCCTTGAGCATGTCGTACGCGGCGTCCCGGCGTGCTCGCCACGAAGGCGCTGAGAACCCGCGGCGGTGCCAGTGCCTCGGGTGGTGGAGAGGATGCGGCTCCGCCGCATTCTTCATCAGCAGGCCAGGAACCGATGAGCCGTTCGGCCCGGCGTCGACCTGAACCGGCCAACGCCGCTGGTGACGGGCCCGGTTAGGCTCGGGTCATGCCGATGTCTGTTCGTCTCGCCACCAAGGAGGACCGGCCCGCGATCCTCGCGCTGCTCCAGTCCGCTCAGGAGAGCGCCGTGCCCGAGGACGAGCGCGGGGAGCAGGGGTTCGTCCCGGGCGAGTGGGACGAGGAGGCGCTGGAGGCGTTCACCGGTGGTCCCGGCACGTTCCTGGTGGAGGACAAGGACGAGCTCGCCGGGGTCGTGCTGACCTCGGAAGCGGACAGCGCGCTGCCCGGGCCGGCGCAGCGGACGGTCGTGCTGACCAAGAACCTCGAAGGTCCCGTCCTGCACTGCGGCCCGGTGGTGGTCGCGCCGAAGTACCGCGGCAAGGGCGTAGTCCGGATGCTGCTGTCGGGCATGGCCCTCATGCTCGGTGACCGGTACCCCAGCGCCGCGGTGTTCGTCGAGAACACCAACCAGCGCGCGTTGAAGGTGCACCGGGCGCTCGGCATGAACAAGCACACCCGGTTCACCCTCGACGACCGCGCCTACACCGTCTTCACCTTCACCCCGGCGGACTTCAGCCCCCGTCCGGCCAGGTGATCACCCGCCGAGGCGCGCGAGGGCCTCGGCGCTGCTCAGGCAACCGGCGGTCGTGAGGTTCAGGTTCGCCACGGCCGCTTCGTGCGCGGCCGGGTCCGCCGCCGTCGTGCAATCGGTGACCACGTGGGCGGTGAAGCCCAGATCGGTGGCGTGGCGGGCGGTCTGCTCGACCGTGAGGTTCGTGGCGACGCCGGTGAGGAACAGCGTGTCGATCCCCCGAGCGGTCAAGCGGTCGGCCAGGTCGTTGCCCGCGAGACCGGAGAGCTTCTGGTTGTCCACCACGTCCAGGGCGCCGGACATCTCCGGGATCAGCTGCGCGCCGGGGGAGTCGGGGCGGAAACGTTCCTGGGCCTCGCCGACCGCGCGCATGAACTCGGTGTTGCGCACCAGCCGCCCCTCGCCCTCCGGGACGGTGAAGCGGGTGAACACCACCGGCGCGGCCGCCTCGGCGTGAAAGCGCGCCGCCCGCTCGACCACGCCGCTGCGGGCCACCGGGCCGGCGAGCATGCCGCCGAAGAACCCCTCGGGCTTGATCACGTTGACCTGCCAGTGCAGCGCCAGAATCGCGTGTGAACCGTTCGCCATGCCCGAATCGTGCCCGATGAAACCGCCTGGTGGTGGGAGGGTGCGGATTCCCGGCTCCCACATAATGGATCTTGAAGCGGTGTCGTGGCGGTGGTCGTATGCTCCCCTCCGCGGTGCTCGAACCGAGCACTGTGGACGGTGAGGAGTGGCCGAAGCGGCATGCGCTCAGGTGCGCGCTGCTGTTGCTGACGTTGTTGGTCGTCGTGCCCGCGCAGGCCGGTGTCGCCGCCGCGCAGGACGCCGGGCGACCCGTGATCAGAGTGGGAACCGAGGGCCTCTACCCGCCCTTCTCGTTCCACGACCCCCGATCGGGTGCGCTCACCGGCTACGACATCGAGGTCGTGGAGGCGATCGCCGAGCGCGCCGGCTGGCGGCTGGAGTTCGTCGAAACCCAGTGGGACGCGGTGTTCCCCGCGCTGGACTCCGGCCGGATCGACGTCGTGGCCAACCAGGTCTCCAAGAACGCCGAACGCGCGGCCAAGTACGGGTTGTCCGACACCTACACCTACTCCCACGGCGTGATCGTCCGGCGCACCGGCGACGAGAGCATCAAGACCCTCGACGACCTCCAGGACAAGGTCACCGCCGAATCGGCCACCAGCAACTGGGCGGACACCGCCCGCGACGCCGGTGCCCGGGTGGAGACCGTCGAAGGCTTCGCCCAGGCCGCGGCGCTGCTCACCCAGGGCCGGGTCGACGCGATCGTCAACGACAACATCGCCGTGCTCGACTACCAAGCGAGCACCGGATCGGGTGACGTCGAGGTCGCGGCAAGGCCGGTTCGGAGACCAGCGAGCAGGTCCTCACCTTCCGGCAGGACGACCGCGAGCGGCTCGACGAGGCCAACCGGGCGATCAGCTCGCTCAAGGCCGACGGCACGCTGCGCGGCATCTCCGAGAAGTACTTCAAGGCCGACGTCTCGGTCCCCGACGGCGGCAGCGCAGACCTGTCGCAGGGACGCGATCACCTGTCCACCTGGGAAGTCGTGCGCAACACCGCGTGGCCGATGTTCGTCGGCCGGGTGCAGGTGACCCTCCCGCTCACGGCGCTGAGCTTCGCGATCGGGCTGGCGCTGGCGCTGCTCGTCGCGCTGGCGCGGATCTCGACCTACCGGGTGCTCTCCGGGCTGGCCCGGGCGTTCATCTCGATCATCCGGGGAACGCCGCTGCTGCTCCAGCTGTTCATCGTCTTCTACGGGCTGCCGCAGCTGGGCGTGAAGTTCCCGCCGTTCACCGCCGCGGTCATCGCCTTCAGCCTCAACGTCGCCGGCTACGCCGCCGAGGTGGTGCGCTCGGCGATCCTGGTGGTGCCGAAGGGGCAGTTCGAGGCGGCCGCGACGATCGGGCTGAACTACCCGCAGACCCCGCGCCGGATCATCCTGCCGCAGGCCACCCGCACCGCCGTCCCGCCGCTGTCGAACACCTTGCTGTCGCTGCTGAAGGACACCTCGCTGGGCTCGGTGGTGCTGCTGACCGAGCTGTTCCGCGAATCGCAGCTGGCAGCGGCGGAGAGCAACGAGTTCCTCGCGCTGTACGCGTTCGCGGGGCTGTACTACTGGGTGATCTGCGTGGCGCTGTCGGCGGCGCAGAAACGACTGGAAAACGCGACTGGACAGGTACGTGGCCCGATGACCGAAACCGAGCACACCCCCCGCATCCGCGTCCGTGGGCTGGAGAAGTCCTTCGGCGACCGGCACGTCCTGCGCGGCATCGACTTCGACTCCCCGGCCGGCACTTCGACCGTGGTCCTGGGCGCCTCGGGCTCGGGCAAGTCCACGCTGCTGCGGTCGCTCAACGCACTGGAGGTCCCGGAACGCGGTGTCGTCGCCATCGACGACGTCGAGGTCGACTTCGCCGGGCTCGCGACCGGCAGGGCCGGACGCCGGGAGACCGAGCGGTTGCGCGGGCAGAGCGGGATGGTGTTCCAGGCCCACAACCTGTTCCCGCACCGCACGGTCCTGGAGGACGTCGTCGAAGGACCCGTCATCGCGCAGCGGCGCCCTCGCGAGGAGGTCGCCGCCGAGGCCCGCGCGCTGCTCGACCAGGTCGGTCTGGGCGACCGGGGCGACACCTACCCGTTCCAGCTCTCCGGCGGGCAGCAGCAGCGGGTCGGCATCGCGCGGGCGCTCGCGCTGAGGCCGAAGGTCGTGCTGTTCGACGAGCCCACCTCGGCGCTGGACCCGGAGCTGGTGGGCGAGGTGCTGGCGGTGATCAAAGACCTCGCCTCGCAGGGCTGGACCACGGTGATCGTCACGCACGAGATCCGCTTCGCCCGTCAGGTGGCCGATCAGGTGCTCTTCCTCGACGAAGGGGTGATCGTCGAGAAGGGGACCAGCGACGAGGTCATCGGCGATCCCAGGGAGGACAGGACCCGCCGCTTCCTCAGCAGGATCCTCGAGGCGGGCTGAGCGTCGCAGGGACGCTGCTCAGTCGTGGTCGCCGTCGACGTAGAGCCATGACTTGCCGCGGCGCGTGAACCGGCTGTGCTCGGTGAGCGACCCGGTCGCACCGTCGAGGCGGTAGAGGGCGCGGAAGTCCACCGTTCCCTCGGTGTCGAAGGGACCGCCTCCGGTGCGGCTCAGGATCTCCAGGCGCAGCCAGCGCTGCGCCGGGTCGAGGTCGAGCTCCGCCGGGCGCGTCTTCGGGTGCCAGGTGCGCAGCAGGTGGTCGGCGTCGCCGACGGCGAACGCCGAGTAGCGCGAGCGCATCAGCTGCTCGGCCGTGGCCGCTTCGCGCTCACCGGCGTGCAGCGGTCCGCAGCACCGGCCGTAGGGCTCGCCGAGTCCGCAGGGGCACAGATCCTTCACGCTCACCTAGGAAGTTTCTCATCCACCCGCCCGGTGCCGCCGGGTGCGCTCGATCGCGGCTGCCCGCCCGCGCAGGATCTCGTCGTTGAAGATGCGGGCGCGCTGGGCCAGCGAATCCCGGATCAGCGGGTGGGCGGCGGCGACGTCGGTGGACTCGCCGGGATCGGTCTCGAGGTCGAACAGCATCTCGCGACCCAGCTCCGGCCAGACCGTCGCGGGCCACAGCAGCTTCCACTTGTCCTGGCGCGCGGCGGCGACGTTCCACACCCAGTCCGGGTCGACCTCGCCCGTGGGACCTTCCTCCAGGTCGCCGTAGAAGTACAGCGTGCGACCGCGCGGCATCGCCTCGCCCGCCAGCGCGGGAGCGATGCTGATGCCGTCGAGGGGCCGATCCGCGGGAGGCGGGGGAGCACCGGCCAGGTCGATCAGCGTCGGCAGCACGTCGACGAACGAGATCGGGTACCGGTTCTCGGCGACGGGGACCCGGCCGGGCCAGCGGACCACGAACGGCACCCGGATACCGCCCTCGAACGGATCGGTCTTGCGGCCCCGCAACCCGCCGGTGGTGCCCTCGAACCACGGCCCGTTGTCGCTGGTGACGATGACCAGCGTGGACTCCACCAGCTCCAGCGCGCGCAGCTCGTCGAGGAGCCTGCCCACCTGCCGGTCGACCTCGCGGACGACGTCGGGGTAGCGGCCGTCGGTGCCACCGGTCTCCTCGGGCACGTGGAACGGCTGGTGCACGCAGCTGTGCGGGACGTAGGCGAAGAAGGGCAGTTGCCGCGCGACGCTCCTCCGGATGAACGCGATCGCGGCGTCGGTGTACTCGCCCGCCAGGCGCTCCTGCCCCTGCTCGGTGTTGACGTTGTCCACCGCCACCGCATCGCCCCGGTACAGCGGAAGCCACTGCTGGTCGCCCCACCCCTGGTCATTGCTGTAGGGGATCCCGCAGAAGTGGTCGAACCCGTGCGAGGACGGCAGGAACCGGGGCCGCGCGTCCCACGGGTTGCCGGTGAGCCGCGGATCGCCCAGGTGCCACTTGCCGAAGACGCCGGTGGCGTACCCGGCCGCCCGCATCGCCTCGGCGACCGTGTGCTCGAACTCCGGCAGCCCGCGGTCCTCCTCCGGCCACAGCACCTGCGGCAGGCCGACGCGCTGCGCGTAGCGGCCGGTCAGCAGCGCGGTCCGCGACGGGGTGCAGATCGGGGCCCCGGCGTAGGCCTGCCGGAAGGTCATCCCCGCGCGTGCGACGGCGTCCACCCGCGGCGTGCCGATCGGCGAGCCGTACCAGCTCAGATCGCCGTAGCCCAGGTCGTCGAGAACGATGAGCACGATGTTCGGTCGTGACCCCGAAAGCGCACCGGACATGTCAGCACCCCCTGACGCGGTCGCGGTGTTGATTCTCCCTGGAAGAGGGCGGCTTTCCCGGTCTTGCCACCCGGTCAGCGCACGAAGACCGATCGTCTGGCCCAGCGCGGGCGGCAGGTGTGAGACGATTGCCCGACTCGACGAGGGATCGGCCGTGGTCACGGACATGGTTCGAGGTGATCGCCGCTCCTGCGACGAAGAGCTGCCCGACCCGAGGCACCTTCGTCCCCGCAGGAGCACGCAATGACCACGATCAGCTGGTCCGAGAACGGATCATCGAACTCCGCCCGTTGGCACTCCGAGAACTCGGCCCCCGCGCCGGCCAGCGTTGTCGTCGTCGACGACCGCACCACGGCGAAAGCCGCCCACCGCACCGCCGAGGCGGGCACCGCCATGCTCTGGCGCGGCGACTTCCACGCGGCACGTCGTCTCGTGCAGGACCTGGACCGCCGCCTGCGCCGCCGTCCCGCGCCCGAGGGCGACGCCGCGTCGCTGTTCCGCGCGCACCGCGCCGCGCGCGCCGAGCGGGCTGAACTGCTCGGCCGGGTGCTGCTGGTGCTGGAGCCCGACCACACGCTGGCGCTGGAGCGCGCACCCGACGTGCGCGAGGCGTGCCTGCACGCCTACGGCCCGCCCACCGGCGAACCGATGTGCGTGTCCGTGCCCGAACTGCTCGGAGTGGTCAGCGCTCACCAGTGGCACGACAAGGGCGTGGAGGTTCCCGCGCTCGGCGAGCGGATCCACCCCGACTACGGCGTCTTCGCGCCCGTCCGCAGCGAGTACGTGGATCTCGTCGCCGAAGCGCCGCTTCCGGTCGAGCCCCCTGTCGCCTTCGACCTGGGAACCGGAACCGGCGTGCTCGCAGCGGTTCTCTGCAGGCGCGGCGCGCGCGTGGTGGCCACCGACATCAACCCCCGGGCCGTGGTGTGCGCCCGCGCCAACATCCACCGGCTCGGCCTCGCCGAGCGGGTGACGGTCGAGGAGGCCGACCTCTGGCCGAGCGGACGTGCCGACGTCGTCGTGTGCAACCCGCCCTGGATCCCGGCACGACCCACCTCGGCGCTGGAACTCGGTGTCTACGACCAGGATTCGGACATGCTGCACCGGTTCATCGACGGCCTCCGCGAGCACCTCAACCCCGGTGGCGAGGGTTGGCTGGTGCTCTCCGACCTCGCCGAACGGTTGGGCCTGCGGACCCGCGCCGCACTGCTCGACCGCATCGCCGCCGCGGGACTGGACGTGCGGGACCGCTACGACACCGCGCCGAGCCACCCCAAGGCGTCGGACACCACCGACCCGCTGCACCAGGCGCGGCGGGACGAGATCACGTCCCTGTGGCGGCTCAGCGCAGGAAGTCCAGCAGGTGGCCGGTGACCTCGTCCGGCTTCTCCAGCTGCAGGAAGTGACCCGCCCCGGACAGCAGCGCGGCGCGCGACGGAGGTGCGGTGCGCGACCGCGCGACCGCGAAGAAGCGCGGGTCGATCGCGCCGTCCCGGTCGCCGTGGAGGTAGAGCAGCGGGCTCCGGGGTTCGGCGAGCGCCGCTCGGCTGCCGCGCGAGGCCAGGGCGCGGTAGTAGGACACGACGGCCTTCGCCCGCGCTTGGTCGGGAACGGCGCGCGCGAGGTGGTCGAGGTCGTCGGTGGCGTCGTAGCCCGGTGACCACGTCCGCCACAGGCGCCGGGCCAGCCGGGTGAAGTTCCGCTCGGCCAGTCCGGGGACCTGGTTGTAGGCGATGTACCAGGAGTGCAGCGGCTGCCTGGCCAGCCCCGACAGCCAGGTCCGGGCCACCGCCCGGGTCGGGTTCATCCAGGCCAGCGGAGGCACCGCCAGAAGGGCCGCGCGCCCGTAGGGCGAGGACCGGTCGGCGGCCAGCGCGCCCGCGGTGATCGCGCCCCAGTCGTGGCCGATCAGCGCGGTCGAGGAGTCGCCGCCCAGGCGCTCGTGCAGCGCGACGGCGTCGGCGGCGAGCGCGCTCACCGAGTAGTCGCCGTCGACCGGGACGTCCGAGGGCGCGTAGCCGCGCAGGAACGGCGCCACCACCCGGTACCCGGCCTCGGCGAGCAGCGGAGCGACCGCGCGCCACGTCCACGCGGTGTCGGGAAAACCGTGCAGCGCCACCAGGAGTTCACCGTCCACCGGACCCCACTCCAGGACCCCGACGTCGTGGGTAGGGAGGGAGACGGTGCGCTCGCGAGGGGTCATGACCGGCGACGTTAACCGCTGGGAAGGCCCGCGGCGATGGTGGATCGATCCGGCCGGTGAAAGCCGAGTGCAAGCGGGGGAACCTAGCGTCGGTGATCGACTTGGGAGACATGATGACCACGATCGATCTTTCCGACCTCGATTTCTGGGCCGAGCCTCGCTCTGAGCGGGACAGGACGTTCGCGGCGCTCCGCGCGGCCGACGAACCCGTGTTCTGCCCGCGCGACGACGGCCCCGGCTTCTACGCGATCACCCGCTACGACCAGATCGCCGAGGCCAGCCGGAACCCGCAGGCGTTCAGCTCGGAGCCCATCGCCGTCGGGCTCGACGACCCGCCGCCGGAGGTGTCCGGGCTGCTGGGCTCGATGATGAGCATGGACGACCCGCGACACGCGCGGCTGCGCCGCATCGTCGCCCGCGCCTTCACACCGAGGATGATCGCCAGGGCGACCGACGACGTCGCCCGGCTGGCCACCGAGATCGTCGACGCGCTGGTGCAGCGGGGGCCGTGCGACTTCGTCTCCGAGGTCGCCATGCCGATGCCCCTGGAGATCGTGTGCCGGATGATGGGCGTTCCCGAATCCGCCCGGCCGGAGGTCGTCGAGGCGACCAACGCGATCATCGCCGCCATCGGAGACCCCGACCACCAGGACCCGAGCGGGAAGCCCCGGGCGGCGGTGCTGGTCGACAGCGCGCGGTTCATGCACGAGCTGATGGGCGAGATCGCCCGCGACCGGCGGGCGAACCCGGCCGACGACATCGTCACCGCGATGGTCCACGGCGACGTCGACGGCGAAGCGCTCAGCGACGCCGACCTGGGCAAGTTCTTCGTGCTGCTGGTGGTCGCCGGCAACGAGACGACCCGCAACGCGCTCTCGCACGCGCTGACGCTGTTCACCGACCACCCGGAGCAGCGCGACCTGCTGCTGTCCGACCTCGACGAGCGGATGCCCGCCGCGATCGAGGAGGTCGTCCGCTACGCGACACCGGTCAACTGGATGCGGCGCACCGCGACCCGCGACGTGGACCTGGTCGGCCACCGCTTCCGCACCGGTGACCGGCTGATCATGTACTACGTGTCGGCCAACCGGGACGAGACCGTCTTCGTCGACCCGTACCGGTTCACCATCACGCGAAACCCCAACCCGCACCTCGGTTTCGGCTCGCGCGGGCCGCACTTCTGCCTGGGCGCGCACCTGGCGCGGCGCGAGATCGCCCTGATGCTGCGGGAGCTGTTCACACGGGTGCCCGACATCCACGCCACCGCCGAACCGGTCCGCCAGCGGACCAGCTTCGTCAACGGGGTGCTGGAACTTCCCTGCGCGTTCTGAGCCGGCTTCAGCGACCGGCGGCGCGCAGCGCGGTGCGGATCATCGGCCACTGCACCGGCAGCCGGGCGACGGTGCCGGCGAAGAACGCCGCCGGCGCCGCTCCGCCCTTGCGCTTCGCGCGCTTGCCCGCGTCCACGCTCATCTTGACGTTGCCGGGGAAGACGGCGGCGAGCAGCGCGGCGCCGGCGAGCCCGGCGGCACCGCGGGTGCGCGGGTGCAGCAGCCCGGCGGCGCACGCCAGCTCGGCGACTCCGGAGACCTCCACGACTCGGCGGGGAGCGGGCAGCGCGGACGGGATCAGCGGCTCGAAGATCTGGGGCCTGACCAGGTGCAACGTCCCGGAGGTGGCGAACAGCGCGGCGAGTCCGACGATCGGGAGGTCCAGCGGTGCCGGGCGTGAGGTCATGCCGCCGAACATAGTTGACCTGGCCGGGCGCGGGGGACGAGATAGGTCACACCCACCGCTCGCGACCTGGCCGGATTGGGCGCGGTGTCCGAATGGGCGGGACTTTGTCCCCTGTGCGGGGACCTCTGGTGACCAGGAGTCTCGGAGGCGGTCGGGGCGCGGTGCGCTCGGCGACCGTGCCGTCCTGACCAGGACGGATCCAGTCGGGGGAGGAATCAGATGGGCGTCGCGGAGAGGGCTCGCACTGACGTTCGGGCACCGGAGGTCGAGTGGTCGCCCGCGGAGATCGGGGAGCTCGGCGAGGCGGTCTCGCGGGCTCCGTCGGTCCACAACAGCCGGCCCTGGTCCTTGACGCTGCACCAGCGCACCGCGGTGCTCCGCGAGGACCCGGCGCGGCGGATGCAGCACGATCAGGAGGGCCGTGACCAGCGCATCTCGTGCGGTGCGGCGGTGATGAACCTGGTGCTGGCCGTGCGGAGCCTGGGGTGGAGCGCGCAGGTCGAGCTCGGAGCCTCCGGGGGTCTGGTCTCGGCGGCGGTCAACGCCGGTGAGCCCGCTGACCCGAGCCCGAGGGAGGCGACCTGGGCTCGCGAGATCCCGGAGCGCCGCAGCCACCGGGAGCCGTTCTCGGGCAAGCCGGTGCCGGAGCTGCTCCGCGAGAAGATCTGGGACGCCGCCGCGGGCGCCCGCGGCGGCGGGCGCTGGATCAACTCCGACGCCGAGGCCGCCGAGGTCGCGGGGATGCTGAGCCGGTCGGCCACCGCGTTCCAGGCCGACGCCGGCTACACCCGCGAGCTGGCCGTGTGGGTGACGCCCGAGGGCACGCGGTTGCGGACCGAGTCCGAGGGGCTGGACGGCCTGGCGGCGGCCGGGCTGACCGCCGTGACCACGCGCGTGCCCGACGAGCCCGTCCTGGCGCGGCTCCTCCGCGAGGAAGCCGTGCTGCTGGTGGGCACGCGCGGCGACCGCGCGATCGACCACCTGCGCGCGGGTCAGGCCGTCGAGCGGGCGTGGCTGGAGGCCACCGGTTCCGGGCTGTCGGTGTCGATGATGACCCAGCCGCTGCACGTGCCGGAGGTCCGCACGGGGCTCGCCGAACGCCTCGGCACCTCGCTCATCCCCCAGGCGATCATGCGCTTCGGCTACCCGAAGGGCTTCTGAGCCCCACCGGGGTCTCGCGTCCGGTGATCGTGGGCTGTTCTGGTCGGAACCGCCCACGATCGACGTCTGCCCGCTCGGGTCGGGCCAAGACCGCCCGCCGCCGGGCCCCATCGCGCTCGGAAAAACGGGAAGATCCGCGGGTTCTGTGAACGGAAGGTGATCCTCCGTTCACATCGGCTGTGCGCCGGTGCGCGTTCCTCCGTGCGCGCGTCCCCTGGTTCCGTTGCTGTCCCGGAGGGCGAGGTTTGTCGGGTTTTGGCAGGTGGCCCGGCCTGAATTCGGTTCTCCTCCTGGGAAAAATCAGAACTGGCGAGTAATGGTCACCGGGCTTCTCCGTCCGGGGGCGGTCGGCCACCGTATGGATCCAGATGTCCCACGGGATGGACCGGTTCGTCCCTCGATCAGAGGACAGAGGTGCCTGTGAGCGCGAACGGAACGGATGCCGATCGTCCGGGCGGGAGCACGGAGATCTCCGCCGGTCCGCAACGCCGCGCGATCTGGGTTCCCGAACCCGCCGAGCTGTCCGATGTCGAGCTGCTCCTCGACGGCGCTTTCCCGCCGCTGCGCGGATTCCTCACCGCCGACGAGGTCGAGTCGGTGCGCACCCGTCAGCGCCTCGACGCCGACGTGCCCTGGCCCGAGCCGATCACCCTGACGGCCCCCGACGAGGTCGCCGCGGCCGAGGAGATCGAGCTGCGCGACGTCGAAGGCGCCCCGGTCGCGGTGATCCGCAACGAATCCCCGTGGTCCGACGAGACCGGCGCGCACCCGGCCGGCCCGCTGGCGGCAGCCGAGGAACCCACCGGAGTGCTGCGCCGGATGCGCCCGCCCGCCGAGTGGGTCCGGGCCGCGCTGCCGGCCGGAACCGTGCTCGGCGTGCTGCCCGAAGCCCCGCTGCACCACCGCGAGCTCGCCCAGATCCGCCAGCTGGCCGCCGAGCTCGAAGCGCACGTCCTGATCCTGCCCCGCATGACCGGTCCGCGTCCGGAAGCGCTGGTCCAGTCGGTGCTGGCCGCCCGTCCGGAACTGCCCGAGGGCACCACGATCGTCCCGGTCCCGCTGGTGCGCCGCGCCGACCCGAAGCGCGACGCCCTGCTCGCCGCGCACGTCGCCGCCGCCTACGGCGCCACCCACCTGCTCTCGGACGGCCCCTTCGAACAGGCCCCCGTCCAGGTGCTCGAACCGCCGGAGGTGGTGCGCGACCACGCCGACCGCTGGCGTCCCGCCGCGCAGGTCGCCCCCGCCGAGAGCCGCCCCGGACTCAGCGACGAAGGCCTGCGCGAGCTCCTCGACAGCGGCGCGGAACTGCCCCGCTGGTTCACCACCCCCGCCATCGCCGAGCAGCAGCGCAGGCTCCACCCGCCGCTGACGGCGCGCGGGTTCACCGTCCTGTTCACCGGCCTGTCCGGCGCGGGCAAGTCGACGCTGGCCCGGGCGCTGCGCGACGAGCTCAGCAGGCACGACCACCGCGCGGTGACGCTGCTCGACGGCGACGTGGTCCGCCGGACGCTGTGCGAGGGCCTGGGGTTCTCCGCCGAGGACCGCAGCCGCAACGTCCGGCGCATCGGCTACGTCGCCGCCGAGGTCACCCGCCACGGCGGCGCGGCGATCTGCGCGCCCATCGCGCCCTACCACGCAGACCGGGACGCGGTGCGCCGCATGGTCCACGAGGCGGGCGGGTTCGTGCTGGTCCACGTGGCCACGCCGCTGGGGGAGTGCGAGCGGCGCGACCGCAAGGGCCTCTACCGCAAGGCGCGCAACGGGTCGCTGCCGGAGTTCACCGGCGTCTCCGCTCCCTACGAGGTCCCCGACGACGCGGACCTCGTCCTGGACACCTCCGAGCTGTCGCAGGACGAGGCCGTGGGGCGTGTCGTGGCCTTGTTGCGCGAGCGGGGCTGGGTGCGGTCGTGGACCTCGGTGTAGCGGCGACGGGGCTGCTCACCGGCCTGATGGTGGGCGTGACCGGCATGGGCGGCGGTGCGCTGACGATGCCGCTGCTGACGCTGGTCTTCGGCGTGCCACCGCTGGCCGCGGTGTCCTCGGACCTGGTGGCCGCGGCGGTGATGAAACCGCTGGGCGCGGCGGTGCACCTGCGGCGTCGCACGGTGCAGCCCAAGCTGGTCGGCTGGCTGTGCCTGGGTTCGCTGCCGTGCGCGGCGGCCGGGTCGTTGCTGGCGGGATCGCTGGGCAGCGGGGCCGAATCGGTGCTCAAGGAGATCGTGGGCGGCGCGGTGCTGCTGGCCGCGATCACGCTGTTCGCCCGGATGCTGCTCTCGCGCCGACCCTCCACATCGGACGGAACGTGGGTGCGGCTGGTACCCACGGTGCTGCTCGGCGCGGTCGCCGGCCTGGTGGTGGGCACCACCTCGGTGGGCTCGGGGTCGATCATCATCGTGGTCCTGCTGCTGCTCAACCGCGGGCTGAGCTCGGCGCGGCTGGTCGGCACCGACCTCGTCCAGGCGGTGCCGCTGGTGCTGGTCTCGGCGATCGGCCACCTGTTCGCCGGTGATGTCCACATCGGACTGGTCGGGTCGCTGCTGGCGGGATCGATCCCCGGCGTGCTGGTGGGATCGCTGATCTCCGCCCGGGTTCCCGACCGTCCGGTGCGGGTGCTGCTCGGTGGGATGCTGGTGACCACCGGGCTGATCATGGTCGGCACCGACGTCCTGCCGGGAGTGTCGGCGGGACTGCTGGTCGTGCTGCTCGGTGCGGTGATTCCACCGCTGCGCAACGCGATGTCGTCGCGGCGGGAGACCGTCGCGAGTGATCACAGGGAGGTAGTGGGGTGAGCGACGACCACGAGCTGGCCGCGCGGCTGGCGCGGCGAGCGGGCGAGCGCCTGGTCGAGCTGCGAGGGGGGTCCGCGGCCGAGCCCCGGGCGCTCGGTGACGCCGGTGACGCCGCGGCCCACCAGCTGCTCGTCGAGGCGCTCGCGCAGGAACGCCCGGCCGACCCGGTGCTGTCCGAGCACGGCGTGGCCGGACCGGAACGCGTTCCGGGAGAACGCGTCTGGGTCGTCGACCCGCTCGACGGCACGCGCGAGTTCACCGAACCCGGCCGCGCCGACTGGGCCGTGCACGTCGCGCTCGCCGAACGCCACGAGGTCATCGCCTCCGCCGTCGCGCTGCCCGCCCAGGGCATCGTGCTGCACACGGGCGAACCGCCGAAGCAGCCCACGCGCGCCATCGAGCGCCCGCGCATCGCGGTCAGCCGCAGCAGGCCACCGGAGTTCGTCACCGCGATCGCCGCTGAGATCGGTGCCGACCTGGTCCCGATGGGGTCGGCGGGCGCCAAGATCACCGCCGTGGTCCTCGGCGAGGTCGACGCCTACCTGCACGGCGGCGGCCAGTACGAGTGGGACAGCGCAGCCCCGGTCGGCGTCGCCCGTGCCGCAGGACTGCACACCAGCCGCCTCGACGGCACCGAACTCGTCTACGACCGCCCCGACCCGTGGCTGCCCGACCTGCTGGTCTGCCGCCGCGAGCTGGCAGTGGACCTGCTCGCCGCCCTGTCCGACCGAATCGAGGGGAGTCGCTGATGCTCGCCGGGCTGTCTCGTCTGGACGTACTGGAATCCGAGGCGGTGCACCTCATCCGCGAGGTGGTCGCCGAGCGCGACCGCCCTGCGCTGCTGTTCTCCGGGGGCAAGGACTCCGCGGTGCTGCTCAAGCTCGCGGAGAAGGCGTTCGCCCCGGCACCGATCCCGTTCCCCGTGCTGCACGTCGACACCGGTCACAACTTCGAGGAAGTCCTCGACTTCCGGGACCGCCGGGTCGCCGAACTCGGTGTGCGCCTGGTGGTCGCTTCGGTGCAGGAGTCCATCGACGCCGGACGCACCGTCGAACCCGAGGGCCTGACCAGCCGCAACCGGCTGCAGACGGCCTCGCTGCTGGAGGCCATCGCCGAGCACCGCTTCGACGCGCTGTTCGGCGGCGCCCGCCGGGACGAGGAACGCGCCCGCGCCAAGGAGCGCATGCTCTCCTTCCGCGACACCTTCGGACAGTGGGATCCGCGCAACCAGCGCCCGGAGCTGTGGAACCTCTACAACGGGCTGATCCACCCCGGCGAGAACGTGCGCGCCTTCCCGCTGTCGAACTGGACCGAGCGCGACGTGTGGACCTACATCGATCACGAGGACGTCGAGCTGCCGTCGCTGTACTTCGCGCACAACCGCAAGGTCTTCGAGCGCGACGGGATGTTGTTGGCCGACAACCCGTTCCTGCCGCGCGGCGCCGACGAGCCGCTCGTCGAGTGGTCCGTGCGGTTCCGCACCGTCGGTGACATGACCTGCACCGGTGCCGTGGAGTCGACGGCGGCGACGGTGTCCGAGGTGATCGCCGAGATCGCCGCGACCAGGATCTCCGAGCGCGGCCAGACCCGCGCCGACGACCGCACCAGCGCGGCGGCGATGGAGGACCGCAAGCGGGAGGGATACTTCTGATGACCACCACCGAACCGGTCTTCGCCCCGGCCGACAGCCTGCTGCGCTTCGCCACCGCGGGCGCCGTCGACGACGGCAAGTCGACCCTGATCGGACGGCTGCTGCACGACTCGAAGTCGCTGCTGGCCGACCAGCTCGAACAGCTGGAGGTGGCCAGCAAGGAGCGCGGGGACGAGCAGCTCGACCTGGCGATGCTCACCGACGGGCTGCGCGCCGAGCGCGAGCAGGGCATCACCATCGACGTCGCGCACCGCTACTTCGAGACCGCGCGGCGGGCGTTCATCATCGCCGACACGCCCGGCCACGCCCAGTACACCCGCAACATGGTCACCGGTGCCTCCACCGCGGACCTGGCGATCGTGCTCGTCGACGCCCGCAACGGGCTGACCGAGCAGAGCCGCAGGCACGCGGTGCTGGCCGGCCTGCTGCGCGTGCCGCAGCTGGTGCTGGCGGTGAACAAGATGGACCTGGTCGACTACGACGAGTCCGTCTTCCGCGCCATCACGGGGCAGTTCGCGGCCTTCACCGAGCGGCTGGACCTGCGCGAGGTCACCGCGATCCCGATCTCGGCGCTGCGCGGCGACAACGTCGTGGACCGCTCCGCGGCGATGCCCTGGTACGCCGGGCCGTCGCTGCTGGAGCACCTGGAGCAGGTCGAGGTCGTCGACGAGACGGGCCTGTTCCGGCTGCCGGTGCAGTACGCGATCCGCGCGCAGGAGCAGGACTACCGGGGTTACGCGGGCCAGATCGCGGGCGGATCGATCGCGCCCGGGCAGGAGGTGCTGCACCTGCCCTCCGGGATGCGCAGCCGCGTGGTCGCCGTCGACACCGCCGACGGGGAGCTGGAACGCGGTCAGGCGCCGCAGTCGGTGGCGTTGCGGCTGGCCGAGAACATCGACGTCGGCCGCGGCGACCTGCTCTGCGCGGTCGACCAGCCCCCGACCACGGCCGAGGAGCTGACGGCCTCGGTGTGCTGGATGTCGCCGAAGTCGCCGCTCACCCCGGGCGCCCGGTTGCTGCTCAAGCACACCACCCGCGTGGTCAAGGCGATCGTCACCGAGGTCCGCGAACGGCTCGACGTCACCACCTTGGAGCGCGGGCCGGCCGATTCGCTGGAGCTCAACGACATCGGCGAGATCACCGTGCGGCTCGCGCAACCGGTGTTCTGCGATCCCTACGAGCGCAACAGGTTCACCGGGGGAGCGGTGCTCATCGACGAGTCCAGCCATGCGACGGTCGGTGCCGTCCTGATCACCGACGCGCGCTGAGAAGACCTGAACGGCACGACGAAGGAGCGAGAATGGTCAAGATCATCGGAGCCGGTTTCGGCCGGACGGGAACCGCGTCGATGAAGGCGGCGCTGGAGCACCTCGGCTTCGCGCCGTGCTACCACATGTTCGAGGTCATCGCGCAGCCCGAACGCGCGAAGGACTGGGACCGCGCGCTGGACGGGGAGGTCGACGACTGGGAGACCGTGCTCGGCGGCTTCGAGTCCACCGTGGACTGGCCGGGCTGCACGTTCTGGCGCGAGCTCATGGACTTCTACCCGGACGCGAAGGTGCTGCTCACCGTCCGCGACCCGGAGCGCTGGTACGACAGCGTTTTCAACACGATCTACCAGTTCGTGCAGGAGCCCCCGGCCGACGACGACTTCAGCACCAAGATGCGGCCGACCATCGAGCGGATGATCTGGAACGGCACCTTCGACGGCCGCTTCGACGACCGCGAGCACGCCATCAAGGTCTTCGAAGCGCACAACGTCGCCGTGCGGGAAGCCGTTCCGGCCGACCGGCTGCTGGTCTACAAGGTCGGCGAGGGCTGGGACCGGCTGTGCGAGTTCCTCGACGTCCCCGTCCCCGAGGAGGCCTTCCCGCACGTCAACGACTCCGGCTCGATCCGCGACCTGGTCGAGAAGACCCAGCGGGAGGGCAAGTTCACCTCACCGTTCGAATCCTGATCGAAAGCGTTCGAGGATTTTTTCTTTGCGTGGCGGTGCGGGTAGCGGAACCTGAGCGGCTTCGTGGTCTCCGTGCGCCACTCCTGATGTATGCCAATACACGGCGTCGCGGCGTACTCGCCACGAAGCCGCTGAAGAACCCGCGGCGGTGCAGGCTGAGTCCCGCACCTGGAACAGCGGCTTCGCCGCACACATGAACAGTTCGAGCCTCTTCGAGGAGACCTATGTCCGCCAACGAGTTGGACCGCAGATCGGTGCTGCGGATGCTGGCCGCGGCGCCGCTGGTTCCCGCGGCGTTATCGGGCACGGCGCAGGCCGCGCCCCGGCCGTCCGCCGCTGTCCTGGGTGCTGACCTGATCAGCCGTCCTGACCTGCACCCGCCGCTGATGGAGATCATCACCCCGGCCGCGGGCACCGAGCCGGGGCACGTGCTGCTCACGCCCACCGGTGCGAGCACCATGGACGTCAACGCGCCCGCGCCGCGCGCGCCCATCCAGCCGGGCTCGATGCTGATGGACGACACCGGGCAGGCGGTCTGGTTCGGCCCGGCGACCGAGGGCGTGAACTTCGACCTGAAGGTCCAGCAGTACCAGGGGAAACCGGTGCTGACGTTCTGGGAGGGCAAGGTCGTGGTGCCGCCCGGGTTCGGCCACGGCAAGTTCGTGGTCCTGGACGAGACCTACACCCGCATCGCCGAGGTCGCGCCGGTCAACGGGCTGACCGGTGATCTGCACGAGTTCATCATCACGCCGCAGGGCACGGCGTTGCTGCTCGCCTACCGCGAGGTGCGGGTGGACACGACGTCCGTTGGCGGGCAACCGAACTCGAAGGTCCTCGAGAACGTCGTGCAGGAGATCGACATCGCCTCCGGTGAGCTGATCTTCGAGTGGAACAGCCTGGAGCACGTCGGCCTGGACGAGTCGTTCTACCCGGTCCCCGAGGACCCGGAGGCGTTCCACGACTACATCCACCTCAACGCGATCTGCGAGGACGGCGACGCGCTGCTCATCTCGGCGCGCTGCACGCACGCCGTCTACCGCATCGATCGCCGCAGCGGTGACGTGACGTGGCGGCTGTGCGGCCGCAAGAGCGACTTCACGATGGGTGACGACGCGGCCTTCGCCTGGCAGCACGACGTCCGCCGGCACGCGGACGGTTCGATCAGCCTGTTCGACAACGCCGATGCTGCGGGGCGCGGCAAGTCGCGCGGCATGACGCTCAACGTCGACGAGGCGGCCAAGACGGCGACCCTGCTGCGCAGCGCGGAGAGCCCGGAGGGCCTGCTGGCACCCAACCAGGGCAACGCCCAGATGCTGCCCAACGGTCACATGTTCGTGGGTTGGGGCGGCAAGCCGTACTTCAGCGAGTTCGGCCCGAACAACGAGGTGCTGTTCCACGGCCGCTTCGCGGAGTCGATGGGTTCCTACCGCGCCTACCGCGCCCAGTGGGTCGGCAAGCCCACCGACGCCCCGGCGGTCGCTGGCAAGCCGGGCGACGGGGTGACCAGCGTCTACGCCAGCTGGAACGGGGCCACCGAGGTGACCGCCTGGCGAGTCCTCGCGGGCCCCGACGAGCAGAACCTCACCCCGGTCTCCGATGCCCCCAAGGCCGGGTTCGAGACCAAGATCGACGTGCAGGGCGCCCACGCCTTCGCAGCGGTGGAAGCCCTCGCCGGAAGCGGAGCGGTGCTGGGAAGGTCGGCGGCCGTCCAGGTCGCGTGAGCGAGGGCGGTTCAGGTCCGAACTGACCGGGCGAAGAGGACGGTTCGGACTGAAACCGCCGGGTGGTGCACCAGGAGATGGCCGTGACCAGGATGAATCGGAAGGAGGGTTAGGATGATTTAGACCCGAAGGAGTGCTGATCGTGACCAGGCGCCGACAGGACGCGAGCGGACGCGATGCAGCGGTTCCACAGGCCGACGACGAGCGGGAGGTTCGCCGCCGGTGTCGGCGGGCGCTCGGGGTGACCACGCTCGGGTTGATGCTGGTGCTGGTCAACGCCACTTCGCTGAACCTGGCGCTGCCCGCGTTGTCGGCGTCCTTCCAGGTTCCGGCCGCCACCGCGGACTGGTTCCTGGTGGCGTTCATGCTCAGCAACACCGCGTCGATCCTGGTGTTCAGCCGCATCTCCGACATGCTGGGGCGGCGGACGATCTACCTCGCCGGTCTCGTGTCCTTCACCGTGATCAGCCTTCTGTGCGCGCTCGCGCCCAACGCCACCGTGCTCATCTTGCTGCGGGTGCTGCAGGGCGTCGCGGCGGCCACCACCGTCACCAACACGACCGCGATCCTCACCGACGTCTTCCCGCCGGACCGCCTCGTGCGCGGTCTGAGCCTGAACATCACCGCCGCGTCGATCGCGCAGATGATCGGGCCCGCGCTGGGCGGGCTGCTGGTGACCTTCGCCGACTGGCACGCGTTGTTCCTGGTCAACGTCCCCATCGGGGTCCTGGCCGTGGTGCTGGGTGCGAGGTTGTTGCCGAAGATCCCGCGCGCACGCGGACCGCGGGAGCGCTTCGACGTCGCCGGAGCGGTGCTCTCCAGCTCGGGCCTGGCCGTCCTGCTGTTCGGCATCAACCGCATCGGGCCGTGGGGCGCGACCGACCTCCGGGTGGCGGCGGCGATCCTGCTGGGCATCGCGCTGCTGACGGCGTTCGTGCTGGTGGAGCTGCGGATCTCGGCTCCGCTGCTGGACTTCCAGCTGGTGCGCCGCCCCGGACGCGGCCAGGCCTACGGCGCCGCGTTCTTCAACTCCTTCTGCCGCGCCGGAGTCGTGGTCCTGGTCGGCCTGCACCAGCAGATGGTCGAGCACCGCACGGCGCTGGAGGCCGGCTTCGTGGTGATGCCGCTGGCGCTGCTGATGATGCTGTGCGCGCCGCTGAGCGGACGGTTGTCCTCGCGCTGGTCGGCGCGAACCCTCTCCAGCCTCGGTGCGCTGCTGGTCGTGCTCGGCACCGCCGGACTGGCGGGTCAGCTGGCGACACCCGGTGCGCCGCTGGTGCTGATGGCGGTGTGGCTGGGGCTCATCGGCGGCGGAACGGGGCTGTTCACCGCCCCCAACACGGGCTCGATCATGGCCGGTGTCAGCAGCGATCGCCGCGCCGTGGCCAACGGGATCCGCTCGATGCTGTTCAACAGCGCTCAAGCCGCCGGAACCGCCGTCGCGCTGCTGATCCTGACCACCTGGCTGGGCTCCTCCGGGGTGGCCTCCTACGCGGCGGACGCCGACGATCCGGCCGTGCGCACCGGTTTCGCGGTGGCCGTGGCAGCGACCGGTCTCGCCGCGCTGTCGGGATTCGTCCTGTCGCTGGCGCGCGGCGGCCCGTGGCGGGCGAGCTGATCACTCCAGGACGCGCGCGGCGATCTGCGGCAGGTCGTGGGCGAGCCGGTCGCGCTTGGAGGTGAGGTAGCCGAGGTTGTGCTCGTTGGCCGGGGCCAGCAGCGGAAGGCGGCGCACGACGGCGACGCCGGAGGTCTCCAGCGCGCGGACCTTGTCCGGGTTGTTCGACAGCAGCCGGACCGAGCGCACCCCGAGCCGCCGGAACAGCCTCGCCGCCGGACCGTAGTCGCGGGTGTCGACCGGATAGCCGAGGGCGGTCGCCGAGTCCACGGTGTCCAGTCCCCGCGAGTCCTGCAGGACCTGGGTGCGCACCTTCGCCACCAGGCCGATGCCGCGGCCCTCCTGCCCGCGCAGGTAGACCAGCACCCCGGAGCCCTCGTCGGCGATCCGGTCCAGGGCCAGGTGGAGCTGATCACCGCACTCGCAGCGCAGCGCCCCGAAGACGTCGCCGGTGAGGCATTCCGAGTGGATCCGCACCAGCACGTCCTCGGTCGCCGAACCGAGGGCCAGCGCCAAGTGCTCGACCCCGTCGACCGGGTCGCGGAAAGCGATGCAGCGGAAATTCGCGCGTCGCGTCGCCAACTGCGATTCGGCGACGTCCTCGTCACGGATGGTGTCCTCGCGCCTGACGGCTCGCTCGTGCATCCGGCCCTCTCGTCACCTCGTCCAGCTGTCATTACGCTCGGTCGAAGTCTCGACAGTAACCGGCAGACCACCGGAGGTCACCTTGTTCACCGTCACGGTTCGTGACCACGTGATGATCGCCCACAGCTTCCGGGGCGAGGTCTTCGGTCCCGCACAACGCCTGCACGGCGCGACGTTCGTGGTGGACGCGACGTTCACCCGCGAGGAGCTGGACGCCGACAACATCGTCGTCGACATCGGACGCGCCACCGACCAGCTCGGCGAGGTGCTCGCCGGGCTGAACTACCGCAACCTCGACGAGGAGCCGGAGTTCGCCGGGGTCAACACCTCGACGGAGTTCCTGGCGAAGGTCATCGCCGATCGGATCGCCGACCGCGTCCACGAGGGAGCTCTCGGCGCATCCGCGCGCGGGCTCAACGGTCTGCGCGTCGCGCTGCACGAATCGCACGTGGCCTGGGCCGGGTACGAACGCGCGCTGTGAGACTCGACTTCGTCGTCCCCGCCGACGACCGGCCCAGTGGCGGCAACGTCTACGACCGCCACGCCACGGCGGGTCTGGCGGCGCTGGGCTTCGACGTGCGAGCGACGGCGCTCGCGGGAACCTGGCCGCAGCCCGGTGACGACGCGCGCGAGCAGTTGGCCGAGGTGCTCGCAGCGGTGCCGGACCGGGGAGCGGTGCTGCTCGACGGGATCGTGGCCTGCGGCGTTCCCGAGATCGTCGGCGCGCACGCCGACCGGCTGCGCACGGCGGTCCTGGTGCACCTGCCGCTGGCCGACGAGACCGGGCTCGATCCGGCGACCGCCGCGCGGCTCGACGCCACCGAGCGCGCGGCCCTGCGCGCGGCCGACCTCGTCATCGCCACGAGCCCGCAGACCGCGCAGCGGCTCGCCCGCCACCACGGTCCCCACCGCCTGCGCACCGCGGCGCCGGGCACCGAACCCGCCGCGCTCGCGCCCGGAACCGACGGGGTGTCACGACTGCTGTGCGTCGCTGCGCTGACACCGCGCAAAGGGCACGGGCTGCTGCTCGAAGCCCTCTCGGGGCTCCCTCTGACCTGCGACTTCGTCGGCCCGGCCCGCGATCCCGACCGCGTGCGGCGGCTGCTGGAACACCACGAGCGGGTCCGCTGGCGCGGTCCGCTGCACGGTGCGGAGCTCGCCGACGCCTACGCCTCCGCCGACCTGCTCGTGCAGCCCTCACTCGCCGAGACCTACGGCATGGCCGTCACCGAAGGCCTGGCACGCGGCATCCCGGTGATCGCCAGCGCCGTCCCGGACGCGCTCGGCGACGGCGGCCTGCTCCTGCCGCCCGGGGATACCGCGGCCCTCGCCGACGCGCTGCGGCGCTGGTCCGGCGACCCGGACTTCCGGTCCCGGCTCCGCGAGTCGGCGCTGCGCCGCCGCGATCAGCTGCCTACCTGGGAGTCGACCGCGCGGCAGCTGGCCGCCGCGCTGACTAGCCTGGAAGCTTGACTGCTCCCTCGCCTAAAGGCGGGGGATTCCATCCGGCTCACGTCGGATAGTTCCTGCTTCGTTGCCGGTCGCCCCGTTCGGGAGGTCTCCCGTTGAGGTCTTACACCAGCTCCACAGGCTGTCACCGCCAGCCCGGCGGCCAAGATGTTCTTAGCTGCGTTGATGTCCCGGTCATGCCGGGCTCCGCAGCCGTCACACGTCCATTCGCGGACGCTGAGCTGCATGCTCTCGGTGAGCTTGCCGCACTCCGAGCACGTCTTGGACGAGGGGAACCAGCGGTCGATCACGACCAGGTCCCGGCCGTACCAGGCGCACTTGTACTCGAGCATCGACCGCATCTCGGCCCACGACGCGTCACTGATCGCGCGGGAGAGACGGCGGTTGTTCACCATGTTGCGCACGGACAGGTCTTCGATCACGACCGTTTGGTTTTCGCGGACGAGTCGAGTGGTGACCTTGTGCAGGTGGTCCCGCCTGCGGTCGGCGATCTTCGCCTGAACGCGGGCGACCTTGAGCCGGGCCTTGGCCCGGTTGTTGCTGCCCTTCTCCTTGCGGCCAAGAACCCGCTGGGCTTTGGCCAGGCGTGCGCGTTCCCGGTCGGAGTGCTTGGGGTTGGTGATCTTCTCGCCAGTCGACAAGGTGGCCAGCGAAGTGATATCGGCGTCCACACCCACCGCCTGATCGGTGGGCGTGTGGTGGTTGACCGATGTTTCGACGAGGATCGACACGAACCACCGGTCCGCGCTGTCCCGCGACACCGTGACCGTCGACGGCTCCGCGCCTTCCGGCAACGGTCGGGACCGGACGATGTTGAGTGGTTCCCGCATCTTCGCCAACGTCAGCTGACCGTCGCGCCACTTGAACGCGGACCGGGTGTACTCCGCCGAAGCACGAGACTTCTTACGGGACTTGAAACGCGGATACTTCGCGCGCTTGTCGAAAAACGCAGTGAACGCGCCCTGCAGATGCCGCAACGTCTGCTGAAGCGGAACGCTCGACACCTCGCCCAGGAACGCCAAGTCCTCAGACTTCTTCCACGCGGTGAGCATCGCGGACGTTTCGTTGTAGTTCACCCCGCGTTGTTCGGTGAACCACGCGCGGGTCCGCGCATCGAGGGCGAGGTTGTAGACCTTCCGGGCGCAACCGAAGGTGCGAGACAGCTCTGCCGCCTGCTCCTCCGTGGGATAGAAACGGTATTTAAACGCCCGCTTCACCTGCGTCCCACTCAAGTCTCACAAGGTATCAAGGCAACCTGTAAGAACCGTTCTTGGGTGGTCGCCAAAGGGCACTCGGGATCGGTTCCTCCCTCGCCCGAAGGCGGGGGTTTCCGCCGATTGGATTTCCGATGACCGCCGCCGGTTTCGCCCCGGAGTGGCTGGCGCTCCGCGAACGCGCTGATGCCGAGGCCCGCGCGGCCGGCCTGCTGGGACCGCTGGGCGAGTCGCTGCCGGGCTCCCCGCTGGTGATCCACGACCTGGGGTGCGGCACGGGGTCGATGGGACGGTGGCTGGCCGGGCGGCTCGACCGCCCGCAGCACTGGGTCCTGCACGACCGCGACCCGCGACTGCTCGCGCTCGCCGAAGCCGCCCTGGCGACCGAGGGGATCACCGTCGAAACCCGGCGAGCCGAGCTCGCCGGACTGCGCGCGACGGACCTGGCCGGAACGTCGCTGGTCACCGCCTCCGCGCTGCTCGACGTGCTCACCGAGGACGAGGTCCGCTCGCTGGCCGCCGCCTGCGTCGAGGCCCGCTGCCCGGCCCTGCTGACCCTCACCGTCGTCGGGCGCGTCGAGTTCGCACCGCCGGAGCCGCTGGACGCGCGCTTCGAAGCGGCGTTCAACCGGCACCAACGCCGCCACCTGCTCGGACCCGACGCGGTGCCCGCCGCCGTCGCGGCGTTCGAGGCCCTGGGCGCGCGGGTGCTCACCCGTCCGAGCCCCTGGCGACTCGGTCCCGGTCCGCTGGCCGAGGAGTGGCTGCGCGGCTGGGTCGGGGCGGCCTGCGAGCAGGAACCCGAGCTGGCGGCAGCGGCACCCGACTACCTGCGGCGGCGATCCGGTGACCTGCGGGTCCTGGTCCACCACGCCGACCTCCTCGCGATACCGGGGGAGCGGGCGTGATCCGCCGGCTGTGGCCCTGGCTGCGCGTGCTCGTCGCGGCCGGGATCCTCGCGCTGCTGGCGTGGCGGCTGGGCACGGACGCCTTCCTCGACGGGCTGCGCGCCCTCGACGTCACGACCGCGCTCGCGGCGCTGGGCATCGGGTTGGCCACCACGGTGTGCAGCGCGTGGCGCTGGTGCGTGGTCGCGCGCGGTCTCGGACTGCGGCTCCCGCTGCGCGCGGCGGTCGCCGACTACTACCGCGCGCTGCTGCTCAACGCCGTGCTGCCCGCCGGGGTGCTGGGAGACGTGCACCGCGCGGTCAGCCACGGGCACCGCTCCGGAGACCTCGGCGGCGGTGTTCGCGCCGTCGTGCTCGAACGCTTCGCCGGGCAGATCGCCCTCATCATCGTCGCGGCCGGCGTGCTGCTGACCGGTCCCGCGCTGCCGTTCGCGCTCGCTCCGGGGCTTCTCGTCGCGGCGGCGGTGGCCGGGCTGAGCCTGCTGATCCCGGCGGTGCGCCGCGCGGCGGCGACGTTCTGGCGCGACGCGCGTCGCGGGGTGCTGACCCGGCGGGCCGTGAGGCCCGTGGCGGTCTCCTCGTTCGCGACCGTCGCCGGGCACCTGGTGCTGTTCCTGGTCGCCGCGCGGGTCGCAGGCGCGGACGTTCCGGTCTCGACCCTGCTGCCGCTGCTGGTGCTCGCGCTGCTGGTGATGGCGCTGCCGATCAACGTCGGTGGTTGGGGACCGCGGGAAGCGTTCCTGGCGGTCGCCTTCGCCGCCACCGGGTGGGACCCGGCGCAGGGCCTGGCGACGTCGGTGGCCTACGGGGTGCTGGCGGTGATCGCCGCGCTGCCGGGCGTGCTCGTGCTGGTCAACCGTTCAGCCAAGCGCCGCCAGGTGGTCGCCGAACGCCGCGGCGAGACCCGCGAGAAGGTCTCGGCCCTTGCCGGCTGAGCCCAGCGACGGACTGCCGATGACGCCCGACTCCGAGTAGCGCGGCAGCCCGGTCGTGAGCAGGTGCCTGCGGTCGTCGGCGAGGTGATCACCCGTCTCGTAACCGGGCCGCACCAGATCGGGGTGGGCGTGCAGCAGGATCGAGGTCTCCACCTCGCCCGCGTGCATGTCGCTGCGCGCCGGCGTCTCGACGCCGGCGGCCACCCTGGCCTCGTCCCAGTCGTGCGCCGCCGGGAACAGCGCCATGTCCCCGCCGGCCTCCTGGACGACGTTGGACAGCACGTAGTTGCCGCCGTGGCCGTTGATCAGCACCAGCTTCGGCACGCCCGAGCGGCGCAGCGACTCGAACACGTCGGTGACCACCAGGTGCAGCGTGCGCGCGGAGATGCTCACGGTTCCCGGCCAGGCGGCGTGCTCCTGCGAGCACGAGATGGTCACCGGCGACAGCAGCTGCACGGGGTGGGCCGCCGCGACCTCCCGGGCGATGGTGCAGGCGATGACGGTGTCGGTCACCAGCGGCAGGTGCGAGCCGTGCTGCTCGAGGCTGCCGATCGGCAGCACCGCGACCTCGGCTCCCCGGTCGCGCACGTCGTCGGTCGTGTCACGGACGAGCATGACCCGCACGGTAGTCAATCCGGTGGCACAGCGCCGGAAGCTCGCCCGAGAGCAGTGCGGGCAGGTCGTCGAACGGGCTCGCCCCGGTGATCAGGGCGTCGAAGGACGGATCGGCGAGGAGCTCCAGCGCCAACGACATCCGCTCGGCGTACCCGCGGCGCGGATGCGCGACCACCCCGACCTGGCTGCTGCGGATCGTGAGCCGCCGCGAGTGGAAGAACTCGCCCAGCGGCAGGCTCACCTGCGCGTCCCCGTACCAGCTCAGCTCGACGACCCGCCCCTCCGGCGCGAGCAGTTCCAGCGAGCGCACCAGGCCCTGCCGATCGCCGCTCGCGTGCACGACGAGATCGCACTCCTCGCGGGCGTGCTCGGGGGTGGCGAAGTCGACGCCGAGGGCGCGCGCGGTCGTCTCGCGGGCGGGGTCGACGTCGACCAGCTGCGCCCGGACGCCCGGGACGCGGGCGAGGATCGCGGCCACGGCGCACCCGACCATCCCGCCACCGACGACCGCGATGCGGTCACCGATCAGCGGTGCGGCGTCCCACGCGGCGTTGACCGCGGTCTCCACCGTTCCGGCGAGCACGGCTCGCTCCGGCGGGACCTGCGGGGGAACGACGGTGACCGCGTCGGCGGGCACCACGTAGCGGGTCTGGTGCGGGTGCAGGCAGAACACGGTGCGGCCCTCCAGCTCGGCAGGCCCGCTTTCGACCACGCCGACGTTGAGGTAGCCGTACTTGACCGGCCACGGGAACTCGCCCTCCTGGAACGGCGCCCGCATCCGCTGGTGCTGGGACTCGGGGATTCGCCCGCGCAGCACGAGGCTTTCGGTTCCCCGGCTGATCGCCGAGTGCAGGGTGCGCACCAGCACCTGATCCGGCGAACGCTCCGGCAGCGCGGCGCGCCTGATCTCGCACTCGCCCTCCGAGGTGACCCACAATGCTCGCGTGGCCTCTGCCATGGACGACCTCCGAGAACCAGGGTGGCGATGATCGAACTCCACCGCAACACAGCCGAGCACCTGACGTGGGCGGCCGTCCAGGTGGGCGCGCTCGGCGCGGTCGCCGCGACCACCGGCCTGGGGCCGGCCGGTTGGGGCGCCGGGATCGGCTGCGCGATCGTCACCCCGGTGCTGCTGCGCCGCGCGATGCGCCGGCACGACCGGACCTCCCTCGGGCCGGCCGACCGCATCACGCTCGTGAGGGCCGCGCTGACCGCGGTGATCGCCGCGCTGGTGGTCGACGGGGCGGGGCCCGCGATCATCGTCACCCTCGGCGTGCTCGCGCTGATCAGCGATTTCCTCGACGGCCGGCTGGCCCGGCGCACCGGCACGGTGTCGGCGTTCGGGGCGCGGCTGGACATGGAGGTCGACGCCTTCCTCCTCCTGGTGCTCAGCGCGCACGTCGCCGTCGCGTTCGGGGTCTGGGTGCTGTCGATCGGGCTGATGCGCTACCTGTTCGTGTCCGCGTCGTGGGTGCTGCCGCGACTGCGCGGGGAGCTGCCGCCGAGCTTCGCCCGCAAGACCGTGGCCGCGGTGCAGGGGATCGTGCTCGTCGCCGCGTCGTCGGAGATCGTGCCGCACGCGGGCGTGCTGGTCTTCTGCTCGATGCTGGCTCTGGTGTGGTCGTTCGGTCGAGACGTGCTGTGGCTCAGCCGTTCTCGGACGTGATCTTCGGGAAGTAGCGCAGCACGGCGACATCGCCGAGTCGGGTCACCTCTTCGAGGTGGAAGCGGCGTGCCGGACCGCCGGGAAAGTCGTCCGGGTTGAGGAATCTCGGGGCGCGCGCCTGTCCGATGAGCATCGGCGCGATCGCCATCCGGACCTCGTCCGCCAGACCGGCTTTGAGGAACTCGGTGTGGATGCGGGTCCCGCCCTCGACCATGAGTCGCTCGACGCCCCACCCGGCGAGGTGGTCGAGGAGCGCGGCGAAGTCGATTACCGTTCCCAGGGAAGTGATTTCGGCAAGATCGCCCACGCGATCGCGCGCTGTGCGCGCGCCCTCGTCGGTGGTGCAGACGAGCTTGCCGCCGCCGCCCTGCCACACCTGCAACGCGGGGTCGAGGTCGCCGCTGCCGGACACGACGACCTTCAGCGGGTGCTCCGGCAGGCCGCGCGCGGTCCGCTCGGCGCACCGGTCGGTGCTGCGGACCAGCAGTCGCGGGTCGTCCCGGCGCACCGTGCCCGCGCCCAGCAGGATCGCGTCGGACTCGGCGCGCACCTGGTCGACGTGGTCGAAGTCGGCCGCGTTGGACAGCGGGAACCGCTGCGGGTCGACGTCGTCGATGAAGCCGTCCGCGCTGACGGCGACGCTGAGCAGAACGTACGGGCGCGCCACGTCCGCCACCGTACCCAGTCGTGATCGGACTCGGCTCCCTTAAACAAAGTGTTGACAAGAGCCGGTGATGGCCGCCACTATTCTGTGGAACGGAAACTAAGATCCACGATACGGAATTAGGACGGTCGCGATGAGTCACGCACTGCCCTACGAGGTCAACTGCTCGATCCTGCTCACCGACCTGCCGCTGCTGGAGCGACCGGCCGCCGCGAAGGAAGCCGGCTTCGACGCCGTCGAGTTCTGGTGGCCGTTCGACACCGCGGTGCCCGCGCAGCGCGACGTCGACGCCTTCGTCCGCGCCGTCGAGGACGCGGGAGTGCGGTTGGTGGGGCTCAACTTCTTCGCCGGGAACATGCCCGGCGGTGATCGCGGGCTCGTCTCGTGGCCCGCGCGCAGCCAGGAGTTCCGCGACAACGTCGAGGTCACCGTCGAGATCGGCGAACGCCTGGGCTGCACCGCCTTCAACGCCCTCTACGGCAACCGCGTCGACGACGCCACCGCCGAGGAGCAGGACGCCCTGGCCGTGGAGAACCTCGCGCTCGCCGCGAAGTCCGCCGCCCGCATCGGAGGAACGGTGCTGGTCGAGCCGGTCAGCGGGCCGCAGCCCTACCCGCTGCGCACCGCCGCCGACGCGCTGGCGGTCATCGACCGGGTGCAGGCCGAGGCCGGGGCGACCAACCTCGGGCTGCTCGCCGACCTCTACCACCTGGCGGTCAACGGCGACGACGTGGACCAGGTCATCGCCGACCACATCGGGCGCATCGCGCACGTGCAGATCGCCGATCACCCGGGTCGCAACGAACCCGGCACGGGCGAGCTGCCGCTGCAGCAGCAGCTCGCCGCGCTCGAACGCGGCGGCTACCGCGGCTGGGTCGGCCTGGAGTACAAGGCCGGCGGCCAGGCGGGCCCCTTCGACTGGCTCCCGCGCGAACGCCGCAGCTGAACCAAGAGATCCGAGGAGGAAGCAAGCAATGAGCTCGATCGCGTTCATCGGCCTGGGCGTCATGGGCAGCCCCATGGCCGTGCACCTCGCCAACGCCGGCCACGACGTGACCGGTTACAACCTCACGCCCGACAAGTACGGACCGCTCAAGGCGGCGGGCGGGAGCTCGGCCGCCTCGATCGCCGAGGCCGTCGCGGGCGCCGAGATCGTCTGCGTGATGGTCCCCGACAGCCCCGACGTGCGCGACGTCCTCACCGGTGAGGGCGGGGTCTTCGCCAACGCCAAGCCCGACGCGCTGATCATCGACTTCTCCAGCATCCGCCCGGACGTGACCATCGAGCTCGCGGGCACGGCCGCCGAGAAGGGCTTCCGGCTGCTCGACGCCCCCGTCTCCGGTGGTGAGGCCGGTGCGAAGAACGCGGCGCTGTCCATCATGGTCGGTGGGTCCGAGGCGGACTTCGCCGCCGCGGTGGAGGTCTTCGACCACGTCGGCAAGACCGTCGTGCACGTCGGGCCGAGCGGTGCGGGTCAGACCGTCAAGGCCGCCAACCAGCTGATCGTGGCCTCCAACATCCAGGCGCTGGCGGAAGCCGTGGTGTTCGTCGAGTCCTACGGCGTGGACACCGAAGCCGCGCTGGAGGTCCTCGGCGGCGGGCTCGCCGGGTCGGCGGTGCTGGAGCAGAAGCGGCGCAACATGCTCGACCGCAGCTTCGCCCCCGGTTTCCGCATCGACCTGCACCACAAGGACCTGGGCATCGTCACCGCCGCCGCCCGCGAATCCGGTGCGGTCGTGCCGCTGGGCTCGCTGCTCGCGCAGCTGATGGCCTCCGCGCGCGCCAACGGTGACGGCGGGCTCGACCACTCCGCGCTGCTGCGCGGCGTCGAACGACTCTCCGGTCTCAGCGACACCTGACCACCAGCCGAAACGAGGACGAACATGACGCGCATGCGCACCGTCGACGCCGCCGCCCTCATCCTGGAGAAGGAGGGCGCCACGCAGACCTTCGGGCTCCCCGGCGCCGCGATCAACCCGTTCTACAGCGCCATGAAGAAGCACGGCGGCATCCGCCACGTGCTCGCCCGCCACGTCGAGGCCGCCTCGCACATGGCCGAGGGCTACACGCGGACCGAAGCGGGCAACATCGGCGTCTGCGTCGGCACCTCGGGGCCGGCGGGCACCGACATGATCACCGGGCTGTACTCCGCTTCGGCCGACTCGATCCCGATCCTGGCCATCACCGGCCAGGCGCCGGTCGCCAAGCTGCACAAGGAGGACTTCCAAGCGGTCGACATCCAGTCGGTGGCCCAGCCCGTCACCAAGTGGGCGGTGACCGTGCTGGAACCGGCCCAGGTCCCGGGCGCGTTCCAGAAGGCGTTCCAGGTGATGCGGTCGGGCAGACCGGGGCCGGTGCTGCTCGACCTGCCGCTGGACGTGCAGCTGGCGGAGATCGAGTTCGACATCGACACCTACGAGCCGCTGCCGGTCGCCACACCGGCCGCGACCCGGGCGCAGGTCGAGCACGCGCTGGAGATGCTCAACTCCGCGGAGCGGCCGCTGATCGTCGCCGGTGGCGGCGTCATCAACGCCGACGCCTCGAACTTGCTGGTGGAGTTCGCCGAGACGCTGGGCGTTCCCGTCGTGCCCACGCTGATGGGCTGGGGCACGATCCCCGACGACCACCCCCTGGCGGCCGGCATGGTCGGACTGCAGACCGCGCACCGCTACGGCAACGCCACGATGCTCGCGTCGGACTTCGTGCTCGGCATCGGCAACCGCTGGGCCAACCGGCACACCGGGGGTCTCGACACCTACCGCGAGGGGCGGACGTTCGTCCACGTCGACGTCGAACCCACCCAGATCGGACGGGTCTTCGCGCCGGACTACGGCATCGTGTCCGACGCCCGGGCCGCGCTGGAGGTCTTCGTCGAGGTCGCGCGCGAATGGCGGCAGACGGGCAGGCTCGCCGATCGTGGCGCGTGGGCCCGGGAGTGCCAGGACCGCAAGGCGGAGCTGCTGCGCAAGACCGACTTCGACGTGGCGCCGATCAAGCCGCAACGGGTGTACCAGGAGATGAACCGCGCGTTCGGACCCGACACCCGCTACGTCTCCACGATCGGGCTCTCGCAGATCCAGGCCGCGCAGATGCTGCACGTCTACCGGCCGAGGCACTGGATCAACGCGGGTCAGGCCGGACCGCTGGGCTGGACGGTGCCCGCCGCCCTCGGCGTGGCCACCGCCGACCCGGAGTCCACGGTGGTCGCGGTCTCGGGCGACTACGACTTCCAGTTCCTGGTGGAGGAGCTGGCGGTCGGCGCGCAGTTCAACATCCCGTTCGTCCACGTGCTGATCAACAACGCCTACCTCGGGCTGATCCGGCAGGCGCAGCGCGGGTTCGACATGGACTACTGCGTGCAGCTGTCCTTCGACAACATCAACGCGCCGGAGCTCGCCGGCTACGGCGTCGACCACGTCAAGGTCGTCGAAGGGCTCGGCTGCAAGGCGCTGCGGGTGTTCGAGTCCGAGGGCATCTTCGACGCGCTGGAGCAGGCCAAGAAGCTCGTCGCCGAGCACCGGGTCCCGGTGGTGGTGGAGGTCGTGGTCGAGCGGGTCACCAACGTGTCGATGGGCACCGAGATCGATGCGGTCAACGAGTTCGAGGCGCTGGCGGAGTCCGGCGCCGACGCTCCGACCGCGGTAGCGGGCCGGTCGTGAGACTGGTCAGGGTGGGCGAACCCGGTGCCGAGCGGCCGGGGGTGTTGGACGCTGCGGGCCTGGTCCGCGACGTGTCCGGGTTCGCCCACGACATCGACGGGGACCTGCTGGCCGATCGCGAACGCCTCGCGGCCATCGACGCCGGTCGCGAGGCGCTTCCGGAACTGCCCGCGACGCGCTTCGGCCCGCCGATCGCCACACCGGGCAAGGTCGTGGGCATCGGCCTGAACTACCGCTGCCACGCCGCGGCCGCGGGTGCCGAACCCCCGGCCGAGCCGATCGTGTTCCTCAAGCCCAGCAGCGGGATCACCGGTCCGAACGACGAGATCGTGCTGCCGCCCGGCAGCGCGCACACCGACTGGGAGGTGGAGCTGGGTGTCGTGCTCGGCACCCGGCTGCGCTCCTGCCCGGACCCGGCGGAGGCGCTGCGCTCGGTGGCCGGCTACGTCGCGGCCAACGACGTCACCGAGCGGGCGCACCTCAAGAGCGGGCCGACGTGGGTGCGCGGCAAGTGCCACGACACCTTCAGCCCGCTGGGCCCGTGGCTGGTCACCGCCGACGAGATCCCCGACCCGCAGGCCCTGCGCCTGGACCTGCGGGTGAACGGGACCGATCGTCAGCGGGGCAGCACGGCCGACATGGTCTTCGGCGTCGCTGAGCTGCTGTCGCACCTCAGCGGCCTGATGACGCTGCACCCGGGGGATCTGGTCCTCACCGGAACCCCGGCCGGGGTCGCGGCTCTGCACCCGGAGCCGCGTCCGTACCTCCGTCCCCGCGACGTGGTCGACATCGAGGTCCAGCACCTCGGGCGCCAGCGCACCGCGGTGCGGGGATAGGGGCCCGGGGCGGGAGGCGAGCGCACTGCCGGGCGCGATCCTCCCGCCCCGGGAGAACCCGGGCCCTCAGCCTGATTCCGCCGCGTCCAGCGCGGCGCGAATCCGGTCCGGCTCGCCGCTGCCGGTCGTGGGAAGCCGCAGCAGCGGCAGCCGGCGGGTGCGGAAGATCTGGTCCTTGGTCTCATCCCGCTCTCGTTGCGCGGGCTCGTTCTCGTGGAACGCGAAGCCGTCGACCTCGACGGCCAGGACAGGTTCGTTCGTCACGCGGTTGTAGAGGACGAAGTCGACCGACGCCCGGCGCTCGACGTACTGCCGCTGCCTGTCGGTGAGGTCCGCGGTCTCGGGGAACAGGTTCTTGAGCAGCACCTGCGTGACGACGGTCAGGTGCGCGTAGGGCGCCTCGGCGAGGACGTCGTGCAGCACGGTCCAGGCGATGTCCTCGGACCGGTGATCGGTGACCGGGCGGATCCGGTCGGCCAAGGCTCTCAACCGGTCCGAGTAGCGGCTGTAGAGCAGGTCGAACACCGAGATCACGGCGCTGTCGACGACCTCGCCGTCGGGGTTCTGGTACCGGATGTGGCCGACGAGGTCCTTGATGTGGCGGCTCGTGGGCATCATGGCGTTGTTGGTGACCAGGACGAACCGCTCGACCGCCCGCGAGACCGCCACGTTGATCAGGTTGCGCTGGTCGACGAACGTCAGACCCGTTCTGCCGCGCCAGGTCTCGTCCAGGACCGTGGACATGATGACGACCTTCTTCTGCCGCCCTTGGAACTTGTGGACCGTCGCGGACCCCGCCACGTCCAGCGCGTCACCGGCCTTGTTCGCCTGACGCCGGTAGGGGGTGGTGATCCCGATGTCGGAACCGGCCACGCCGCCGCAGTACCGCGGGATCACCTCCTGCTCGACGCCGTCGATCTCGCGCCGGTTCGAACGACCGCCTTCGGCGTGCTCGCGCATGTGGTTGCCCTCGGCCGTGCGCACCACGGTCATCGGCCGCCGGACGTGCTGCCCGGTGTAGGTGATGAGCTCGCCGCCGTAGAACTTCTTGTTGCAGAACCCGATGATCGGCGGCTGGCACCGGTAGTGCTCGCGCAGCAAGGTGCGCGGCAGCTCGTCGCCGTAGATCTCCATCAGCGAGGTCAGGACGCTGCGCTCGCCGCAGTGGTGCGCGGGTTCGGGCGCCGCGAGCTCCTTCGCCGGTTCGGGCGGGATGGGTGGCAGCTGGTGCTGGTCGCCGACCACGACGAGGTTGCGGCAGCAGGCCATCGCCAGCCCGGCCAGCAACGGGTGGACCTGCGAGGCCTCGTCGATGATGAGGTAGTCGAGCAGGTGCCCGTCGGCGAGGCTCGTGTGCAGCGAGTGGCAGGTGCTCAGCACCGCGGGGTAGTCGCGGAGGAAGTCCTTGAAATCCCTGCTCATCCGGTACTTCTCGGCCTGGTGGGTCGTCCGCGAACGGCTGCGGTAGCGCTCACCGAGCCGCGCGCGCAGGAACCGCAGCGACAGCTCGCGGTGCTCCTCGGCCAGGCCCTCGAAATCCGCGCGAGCCAGCTTCGCGTCCAGCCGCGCGATGTCGGCGCGGAGCTCGGCGATCCGCTTGTCGTAGTAGGCGCGCTGCGAGCGCAGCACGACGTCGGTGTCACCCGGGTCGAGGCCGCGGAGCGACCCGTACCTGAAGTACTTCCAGATCCTGCGGATCACGCCCGGCTGGGCGCCCAGCTGCTCCAGCTCGCTCTCCGCGAGGTAGTCGAGGATGCGCGCGGACGGTCGCCCCAGCAGCGGAAGCCGTTCCAGCTCGGGGAGTTCCGATCCTCGCAGGTGTTGTTCGAAGTGCTGCAGCTCCAGCTCGTGAGCGCTGAGCTCGGAGCGCAGTTCGGCGCGGGCGCGCTCGTCGGCTTGAAGCCCGCGCAGCCGTTCGTCGACGTCGCCGAGCGCCTCGGGTTCGGGAGGTGGGGGAACGTGCGCCGCGAAGGCCTGGACGCGCGCGTTGCGCTCCTGCTGGTCGGCGAAGAACCCGCGCTGCTTCTCGCGAGATCCCAGGTTCGCCAGGACGTGGCCGAACCCGGCTTCGTCGAGCTTCTCGCGCACGTTGTCCACCGCGGAGTTGGTGAACGACACGAGCAGGGCGTGGACTCGATCGGTGATCCGGCCAGGTACCGGCTCAGCGCGCTCTCGGAGGAGACGAAGTCGAAGTGGTGCGCCTTCTGCGCCAGCGGTTCGTCGTCGGGCAGGCGGGAGATGGTCTGACGCCAGTAGTCGATGATCCGCGCGGCGCCCGCGGTCCGGGCGGTGTTGGTCACGACCTTCACCCGCTCGGCCGGGTAGCCGCGGAACCGGTCCGCTCCCCGCACCGAGTAGCGAACCCGGCACCACGCCGGGGTTCCGGAGGGCGGAAGGTCAGGATCTCGCGGGCGCTGCTCCACACGACTCCGTCGACCTCGACCCGCGCGTCCGCGTCGAGCGCGGTGACCGAGGGGTCGCGCAGGATGCGGACCTTGTCGGTGCCGTAGGGGTAGCTCCTGCCTCCTCGGAAGGTGACGGTGGTCCGGTCTTCGCCGGTCCGGTACGCGGTGACCTCGGAGGTCTTGTCCTCGAACTGCCCGTCCCGCTTGAGGATCAGGACCGCTTCGCGGCGCGGATCGATCACGCTTCCCCCAGGTCTGTCGGCGGCGGAAGGCGATGCTAGGAAAGCGGCATCGGCGCCGGAGGCGAATGGCCCAAGATCCCCCGACCGGGCCAAGCGGGGTGCGGAGGGCGGGCCGGTGAACTCCCGGGCGCCTTTCGCTCCGTCCGCGAGTCGGGGGGAGCGACGGTGTGGTCGCGACCCGCCTTTTCAACGCCGATCTCCATCGCTCGTCCGGGTGATCAACGAAGCTCCAACGGGTGATCAAGTGGATGGCCCGCTGGGTGTTTTGACCGCTTTTTCGGCAAAGTCGCAGGTCAGGGGGAACATCGCGGTCTCCGGCGCCGTTTCGCTCGTATGGCGGTGGCCCTGGGGCAGGTCTAGCGTTCGCTCCGCAATTGATCTCAGTCCGTACGTGGAGACGTGGCCCGTTTTCGGGCGTTGTCCACTGGAGAAAGTGGGGTAGCGGTGCGCACCTTCCGTGGAACCGCCTACTGGACAGCGGTTCTCGCCATGGGCGCCGGAATGCTGATCGGAGCGCCGGCGTCCGCCGACAGCACCGACAACGACGGTGTCAACATCGGTAACGACAACAACCTCAGCGTGCTGCCGGTTCAGCTGTGCGGCAACAACGTCGCGGTGCTGGGCGTGGTGGCGCCGATCGCCTCTCCGCAGGACGTCGAGTGCGTGAACGCACCGATCGTCGACCACCCGGAGAAGCCGGAGAAGCCGGACCACCCGGACCACCCGGAGAAGCCTGAGAAGCCGGACCACCCGGACCACCCGGACCACCCGGACCACCCGGACCACCCGGAGAAGCCTGAGAAGCCGGACCACCCGGAGAAGCCGGACCACCCGGAGAAGCCCGACCACGAGAAGCCCCCGGCGCACCAGCCGCCGTCGGACTCCGACGAGGTCGAGGACGTCGCCGAAGAGCTGCCCACGGCCCCGGCGCCCGAGGTGACCGAAGGCCACGTGGCGGTCACCGGCTAGGGACTCTCGAGCCTCTCGACGGCGCCGGCCGGTCTGCGGATGTCCGCGGGCCGGCCGGCGTTCGCACGTGCGCCCGCGGCTCGGTTCGGCCCCGCGGGGTTTCGGTACGGTGGCGGGGGAAGAGATCGTCGGTGAGGAGCGGGGCATGGGTCTGTTCGGCGGGATGATGGGCAACGCCTCGGGGATCGATCCCCGGGCGGCGGCGAAGGAGTTCGGGCGGCTGCTGCGCAGGACGAGCAGATCCACGCCGCCTACCAGCTGATCCGGGACTCGCTGATCTTCACCGATCGGCGCCTGATCCTCATCGACAAGCAAGGCGTGACCGGCCGGAAGACCGAGTACCACTCGATCCCCTACCGCAGCATCACCCACTTCTCCGTCGAGACCGCAGGCACTTTCGACCTCGACGCCGAGCTCAAGATCTGGATCTCCAGCACCGCCGAGCCGGTCTCGCAGCAGTTCGGCAAGGGCGTCGACGTCTACGAGGTGCAGGCCCTGCTCAGCACGTTCGTCGCCCGCTGATCCACCGGGTCTGGCCGCCGATCTTCTGGACTGTTCCGACGAAGTCGACGTCCTCGTGACCGGTGCCGGCATGGCCGGTGCGAGTAGCGCTCGCGTACCGCGAATGGAATCCGAAGGTCCTGGTCGTCGAACCGAAGGGCGGCTGTTCTGGACCCGGGCGATGAGCGGTGGTCAGCCTTGGTGTCTCCGCGGGGCTCTGGCCGGGTCCGAGGCCGCTTACAGTGAGCCCGCTGTGCGAATCGAAGACCCCGGATCTTCACGCAGCATCGGAACGCCTGCCCAAGAAGTGCTTCTACGCCGCTTCTCTTTTGCGGAGGTTCGGCGGGTCACCGTCGACGGCGAACTGCTCCGCGAGGACCGCTTGGTCGTGCGCGGTGCGTTCGCGGCCGGGACCTGCACCTACGGCAAGGTCTGAGCCTCGGGCGTCGGGTTCGGCGATGCGTCGTGATTCGGCCGCTGCGTCGGAATTGCTCCGCATTCGCCTATCCAGCGTCGATGAGGATTGCGATGTGGAAGCACGGGCCGTCTGGAGCCACGCCATGGAGTGAGCGTGTGCACCGGGCCGTGCGGTCTGGATACATTTGATCTACCGTCGATCACATGTGATCGAAATGCGAAATGTGATTTCTTCTGCGAACCGCATCGCTGTCGGCTCGGCAGAGAGCGAGCTGTCGGATGTGCAGCGGCCAGTTGTGTTCGTCTGGCAGCAACGATCTTGGAGGGTGCAGCATGCCGGCTCCGGAAGGCGGAGGATTCACCGCTGCAACGGATCCGCGAGGAGAACGCGCGGCCTGGTTGAGATCGGGAACGGATCGCGAGAAATCCGACTCGCGGGTCCGAGCTTGTCGGTGAGATCATTCTACCCCTCTGTCGCGCCGTCTTAATCGCGCGGCTTGGTTGATCGATTTTTTCCGAACGGACGTTTTCCTGATTTTCCTATCTTGCGCGAGTGCGATTATGGATCTTTCTGTGGTGATTCCGTGCTTCAACGAGGAGCGCGGTTTGAAGGAGCTCCGCGATGAGCTCAACGCTGTGCTTCCCGCGCTCGTGAGTCGGTACGAGGTCGTGCTCGTCGACGACGGCAGCACCGACGGCACGCTCGAGGAGGCCCGACGGCTGAGCAGCCTGGACCCGCGGTACCGGTACCTGTCGTTGAGCCGCAACTTCGGCAAGGAGGGGGCCATGCTCGCCGGGATTCGCGAGGCGACCGGCGACCGAGTTCTGATCATGGACGCCGATCTGCAGCACCCGGCGTGGCTGATCGCGGACATGCTCAAGCTGCTCGATTCCGGCCACGACCAGGTCGTCGCGCGCCGCGACCGGCACGGGGAACCGCGTGTTAGGTCACTGCTGTCGAAGCTGTACTACATTGGGGTGAACAAGCTCGCGGACGTCCAGCTCGAGGACGGGGTGGGCGACTTCCGGGTGCTCTCCCGCCGGGCGGTCGACGCGATGCTGGCCATGCCGGAGAGCAACCGGTTCTCCAAGGGCCTGTTCGCCTGGGTGGGCTTCCAGACCGCGACCGTTCCGTACCGCAACGTCACCCGCAAGTACGACCGGTCCTGCTTCAGCCTCGGCAAGCTCGTCAACTACGGGATCGACGGCGTGGTCTCGTTCAACAGCAAGCCACTCCGCGCGGCAGTGTACCTGGGCAGCCTGGTCACGCTGCTGGCCTTCGTCTACGCCGTGTACGTGATCGTCTGCGCGCTGGCCGGTTTTCCCGGTGTTCCGGGATACGCGACGCTGATGGTGGGCATCACCGGGTTCGGCGGAATGCAGCTGCTGCTGCTGGGCGTGGTCGGCGAGTACGTCGGACGCATCTACCTCGAATCGAAGAACCGCCCGCCCTACTTCATCAAGGAGTCCGGTGGCTCGGTGATGCTGCCCGCGCAGGAAGGTTCCGACAGCGCCCCGAAGGTGATCATGCCCCGGCGCCCCTCCGACGGCCCGCTGGTCGCCGACCCCGGCACGGGCAACGGAGGGCAGCAGTGCGCGGACTGAACGAATCCGGCAGGTTCGCGCGCTTCGTGGTGGTGGGGGTCGTGAACACGGTCGTGCACTACTCGGTCTACCTCGCGACGTGGCTGCTGGTCGGATACCTGGTCGCGCACGTGCTCGCCACGATCGCGGCGATGTCGGTGTCCTACGTGCTCAACTGCCGGTACACCTTCCGCGTCCGGCCGCGGCTGCGGACCTACCTGCTGTACCCGGCGTCGAACTGCGTCAACCTCGGGCTCAGCGCCGCCGCGATGTGGCTGCTGGTCGAAGTGGTCGGCATCCACCCGTTGCTGGCGACCGTGCTCGGCGGCCTGGTGGCCACCCCGGCCACCTACCTGGTGAGCCGCCTGATCCTGACCTCCCGGAAACGCCTGCTCCGCCCGGGCCCCGATGAGCCGTTGCCGATGGGGAGGGCATCGTGACGCAAGCCGTCGCCGTCGCTCCGGCCGAGAACGCGGAGCCCCACGAACCCGACGCCGCGCGCGCTCCCGGTCGGGTGTCGGTGCCGTTGATCACCTGCCTCTTCGTGGCGGCCCTGGCGCAGCTGCCCGTCCTGCGCCCGGGGTGGTTCTACTTCGCCGACGACTCGGCCACCCAGATCCTGCCCATGTGGTACCACCTGGGCCACCAGGTGCGGAACGGGACCTGGCCGCCGGTGCTGGACCCGGACCTGCTGCTGGGCGGGAACCTCGCCGCCGAAACGCTGTTCGGCATCTGGAACCCGGTCAACGCCGTGGTGTGGGTGGGGGTTTCGCTCGCCGCGGACGTGGGGGTCGCCGGCATCGTCGTGCGGACGGTCGCGCTCGCGGCGGTCGCGCTGGGCTGCTACCTGCTGTGCCGCGAGTACGGAGCCGCTCGGTGGTCGGCGAGCGCGCTCGCCACCGCGCTGCCGTTGACCGGATCGCTGCTGCACTTCGACGCCGCGAAGTGGCCTGCCGCGCTGCTGGCGTTCGTGTGGGTTCCGTTCGTCTGGCTGGTCGCGCGCCGCATGGTGCGCGGTCGCAGCAACGCCTTCTGGGCCTTCCTGCTCGGAGCGCTCGCGGTGACCGCGGGAAACCCCTACGTCCTGCTCGGTGTGTGCGTGGTCCTCGCGGCCCTGCTGGTCGAGGCCGGATCGCAGCGGCGATGGGCGGCGGTCAGCCGGCTCGTGCTGGTCTCGGCGGCGCTCGCGGCGGTCGTGCCGCTGGTGTACCTGCCACTGGTGCGCACCGCCCACATGACCTGGCGCACCACCTCGGGCGGCGTCGACAACAGCGGAGCGCTCGCGCCGCACCTGGACGATCTGCTCAACCTCAGCATGCCGACCTACGTCCCTGCCGTTCCCGATGTGGGTGTGCCCGCGGTGTACTTCTGCTGGTTCGCGGTCCCGCTGGCGTTCTGGTGCGACTGGTCGGTGTTGCGCAGGCGTTCGCGCGAGCTCGCCGGCCCCTTGGTGATCGCGGTCGTGTACTTGCTGGTCGTCCTCGGGCCGTCCGAGGTGTGGATGTTCCGCTGGCCGCTGCGGGTGGTCCACTACGGCTACCTCGCCCTGGCCGTGCTGCTGGCCGTGGTGCTGGCCGCCGGGCTCCGGCTGGATCGCCCGCGTGCTCGTGCGGCTGCCACGGCGGTCTTCCTGCTGTTGGCGGTGTACTTCACCGCCGAGCGCAGTCCGGATCTGGTGACGCTGCGCCGCGCGGTGCTCATCGCGCTCCTGATCGGACTGCTGATCACCGCGGGGCTGGCGCTCTACCGCGCGCGCGGGACCAGGCCGCTGGTCGCGGTGCTGCAGGTGGGCACCGCGCTCACGTTCGGCGCGCAGTGCCTGTGGTTCATCGGTGGTGGCGCCGACTTGCACTACTACTTCCCGAGTTCTCCGAAGCAGATGCGGGAGAGCTACGCCGACCGGTACGAGGGGCGTGTGCTGCAGATCGCCGACACCGCGCTCAACGAGCCGGGGCCGGGTGAGGAATCGCGGGAGATGTGGCGCGACATGGCCGTGGGCAACGCCTTCCTGCTGTCCGATGTGGACCATCTCGGCTCGTACACCGGGATCGGTTTCCGCGAGTTCGTCGACGTGCTGTGCCTGCGCTACGACGGATCGTCGTGCCCGGCGGCCTACGACGCGCTGTGGCGCCCCCCGTCCGGCGCGGACGTCCGGCTCGCGGACCTCCTGCTGCTGGACACGGTCGTCGTCCAGCACAAGAGCGTTCCGCGGCCGGTCGTGCCGGAGGGCTGGCACCTCGTCGAGCGGAACTCCCGGGTCAGCGTCCTGCGGCGGGATGAACCGGCCTCGGCCGGAACGGGACACCTCAGCTGGGCGTCGCCGCACCTGCGAGTGGTCTCCGACGTCTCCGACGGGCCGCGCACCGAAGGGGTCGACGTCCGCCGAACCGGGGGAGGGGCCGGGCGGTTGGTCTTCGCGAGGATGGCCTGGCCCGGCTACACCGCGACCTGGAACGGCTCCGAGGTTCCCGCTCACGCCGGGCCCGCCGGCCTGCTGGAAGTCGCATTGCCGCCCGGGCCGCCCGGGCCGGGGCGGTTGGAACTCACCTGGGTGCCGCCGAGCATGCGCCTGGGGCTCGCGTCCGCGGCGGGCGGCGCGCTGCTCGCCGCGGGCGTCGGGATCCAGCAGGCCACCGCGCGTCGCCGGGAGTCCGCCGGAGCACCTCGATGAGCAGGAAGATCGCATTCGGCATCGCGGCGGTGCTCGTGCTCCTGGCGACCTGCGGGGCGCCGCCGCCGCGCGACCCGGCCGGGCCCGAGCCGCCCCCGCAGGCGCACCACGCGCAGGTGACCGCGCACCCCGACGACGACCTGCTGTTCATGAACCCCGACCTGGCCGAGGGCCTGCGCAGCGGACGTCCCACGACGGGCATCTACCTCACCGCGGGCGAAGCGGCCGTGCCGGACCAGGCGGGCTACAGCGCGGCGAGGCAGGAAGGCACCCGGGCCGCCTACGCGCAGATGGTCCGCAAGCCCAACGAGTGGCTGCGCGGCACGATGCCGGTGGGGCACGGGCGCCTGGCCGAGGTCGACACGCTGCGCGCCGATCCCGACGTCAGGCTGGTCTTCCTGAACCTGCCCGAAGACGCCAACCCGCAGCAGGGGCGACACGCGTTGTCCAGGCTGCGGCACGATCCCGCGCTCACCGTCACCACGACGGTTCCGGCGGGTGCCGCCGTGCCGCACCCGCAGCTGTTCGACCGGCGTGCGGTGGTCGAGTCCATCACCGCGTTGCTGGACGCGTTCCAGCCCACCGTGGTGCGCCTGCAGGACGACCAGCCCGACAGGCGCTACCAGTCCAACTGGATCGGGGTGCACAACCACCCGGATCACGTCGCCGGCGCGGCGCTGGCGAAGGAGGCGCTCGCCGCGCACCGGCCGCGCGCCTTCTCGCCGATGGTGCTGACCTACCGCGACTACAACGTGGCCGACACCCCCTCGGCGCTGTCCGATGAGGACAAGGGCATGACCCGCGAGGCGTTCGCCGCGTACGCGGCTCACGACGTGCTCGCCAAGGGCGGCATCTACCGGAGTTGGAGCGACAACAGCGCCTACCGGTGGCCGCGAGGAGGGCGGTGGGCAGCCCGGGGCGAAGATGGTGTGGTGCGGGCGTTCTCGGTACGAGCGCACGGCCTCGCGCGCTGGACGCGCACTCCGCAGGGCGTCTGGAACGGGCCCGAGCTGATGCCGCTGCCGGAACCGCTCCGCCCGCACGTCACGTTGCTGGGAGGGGAACGGGAGCAGCCGGTGCTGGTGGCACAGAGCGAGGACGGCGCGCGAATCGTGGTCCTGCGGCAGAAGAGGTCGGGTATCTGGCCCCGGCGTTGGGAAGTGGTGGACGCCCCCGGCGCGGCCGACCCGGTCCAGAACGGTCTTCCCGCCACCACCGTTGACTCCGATGGCCGGATCGTGCTGGCGGTCAAGAACGCCGCCGGTGGGGTCAGCATCCGCAGGGAGCTCTCGTCGGCGAGCCAGAGGTGGCAACCGTGGTCCGATCTCGGTGGCACCGGCGTCCAGGACGGCGTCTCGATCGTCCCCGGCGGTGGCGGCGTGGTGCACGTGTTCGCCACCACGCGTGAACAGGTGCTGCACTGGGAGGTCCCGCGCACCGGAGACGCGCGTGCCGAAGCGGTGCCGATCGGCCCGGCCCGGCCGGCGGGCGCTCCGGTGACCGAGCGCGCTCGCGACGGGCTGATCCGGCTGCTCGTGCGCACCGACCGAGGCGGCGAGCTGGTCGAGCGGACGTTGACCCCGCAGGGCTGGCGGGACGGGCCGGTGTCGTCGCCCGGCACCGGTGGGATCGGTGATCCGGTCGCGGCCGGACCGGGCTCGCACGGCGTCGCGGACCTGGTCCGGGTCGCTCGTGACGGAGCTGGGAACGTCCACGTCGCGGATCGGGCCGGAGCTGGATGGGTCGATGTGGGCGGATCGGTCACCGATCACCCCGCCGCGATCGTCGAGCCCAACGGCGACATCACCCTCGTAGGGCTGGGTTTCGACGGCGGGCTGGTGGTCAACACCGGTGCGCAGGGCCCCGGCGGTCTCAGGTTCGCGGGATGGCGTCCCGGGTGGTCGCGCCCCCGGTTTCGGCTGCGGGGACGGACTGACCGGCGATCCGGATCGGCCGGGCGTTGCCGGCGCATCCGGGCGTCGGATACTACCCCGATGGATGTGCACACCAGGATCGTCGACGCGGCGATCCAGCGGATGGCGACCGCGGGCTACGAGGGCCTTTCGATCAGCTCGGTCGCCCGGCTCTCGGGCCTGTCCCGTCCGACGATCTACGCGCACTTCGGAACCCTGGACCAGCTCGCCGCCGAGGCGCTGGAAGCCGCTGCCGTCCAGGTGATCTCGCGCGTGATAGAGCGGGCGCGCGAGGAGGCGTCGTCGGCCGCCGACTACGTCGTGGAGGTCATGGTCGCGGCGCGCTCGGAGTTCCGCAGCAGCCCCGCGCTGGCGCCGATCGCGTTCCCGCAGCACGGCACGATCCTGTTCGACGGCAACGCGGTCGGCCCGGGCGCCCTGGAGCTGTCGCGCTCGTTCCTGCTGCCACTGCTGGAGTTCCAGCCGGAGCTGGAGGACGAGCTGGAGGAGATCGCCGAGACCTGCTTGAGGTGGCTGGTGTCGCTCGTGCAGTTCGAGAGCGAGCGATCGCGCTCGGACTCGAAGCTGCGCGCCTACCTGCACCGGCATCTCGTTCCGGGGTTGGGCGTCACCTCCTGACCTTTACATCGTTGACAACAGTTGTAAGGCTGCGTCAACGACAGAAAGGGCCGGTGTGCGCGCTCCAACCTCCCGCCGCCGCTTTATGGGCATGGCCGCCCTCGGTTCCGCATCAGCTCTCGGGCTGACCACCATCTCGACACGACACTCCGCCCAGGCCGCCGAGCACTCCCCGGCGGTGGTCATCGGAACCGGATACGGCGCCGCGGTCACCGCGCTGCGTCTCGGCGCTTCGGGCGTGCCCACCGTCATGCTGGAGATGGGCCGGTTGTGGAACACCCCGGCCGAGGACGGCAAGATCTTCTCCGACATGCTCGCCCCGGACCGCCGGGCGATGTGGTTCAAGAACCGCACCGAAGCGCCGCTGGCCTCGTTCCTGTGGCTGGACATCGCCAACCGCGACATCGAGCCCTACGCGGGCGTCCTCGACCGCGTCAACTACGGCGACATGTCGGTCTACGTCGGGCGCGGCGTCGGCGGCGGATCGCTGGTCAACGGCGCGATGGCGGTGACCCCGAAGCGCTGGTACTTCGAGGAGATCCTGCCCGAGGTCGACGCCGACGAGATGTACGGCAGGTACTTCCCGCTGGCCAACTCGATGCTCGGCACCAACCACATCGATCAGGACTGGTTCGAGACCTGCGACTCCTACCAGTTCGCACGCGTGTCCCGCGCCGCGGCCCAGAAGGCCGGGTACGAGACGACGTTCGTGCCCAGCGTCTACGACTTCGACTACATGCGGCGCGAGGAGGACGGCCTGGTGCCGCGCTCGGCGCTGGCGTCGGAGGTCATCTACGGCAACAACCACGGCAAGCGCTCGCTGGACCAGACCTACCTCGCCGCCGCCCTGGGCACCGGCAACGTCACGATCCAGACGCTGAGCGAGGTCCGCGACATCGCCCAGCAGCAGGACGGCAGCTACGCGCTGTCGGTGCGCCGGATCGACGAGCTGGGCAACGTGCTCGACGTCCGGCAGCTCACCACCGACTACCTGTTCCTCGGCGCCGGCAGCCTCGGGTCGACCGAACTGCTGGTGCGCGCCCGCGACACCGGCACGCTGCCGAACCTCGGCGAGGCGGTCGGCGAGGGCTGGGGCACCAACGGCAACGTGATGCTCGGCCGCGCCAACCACGTGCGCGACCTCGTCGGGCCGCTCGAATCGGGCATGCCGGCGATGGGCATCGACGCGTGGGAAGACCCGGTGAACCCGGTGTTCGCCGAGATCGCTCCGGTGCCGGCCGGTGTGGAGACGTGGGCGAGCCTGTACCTGGCGATCACCCGCAACCCGGAGCGCGGCTCGTTCCGCTACGACCCCGGAGCCGACCGCGCCGTCCTGCAGTGGCGCGAGGAGCAGGGGCAGCCGTCCATCGACGCGGCCAAGCAGCTGTTCGACCGGATCAACTCGGTCAACGGCACCAGCTACCGCTACGACCTGTTCGGCGACACCAGGGCGTTCGAGAACCGGTTCACCTACCACCCGCTGGGCGGACTCGTCCTGGGCGAGGCCACCGACCTCTGCGGCCGGGTCAAGGGGTACCGCAACCTCTACGTCACCGACGGCTCGCTCATCCCGGGAAGCACCGGCGTGAACCCGTTCGTGACGATCACGGCCCTCGCGGAGCGCAACATCGCTCGCGTGCTGGCCGAGGACGTCCGGACCCGCTGAAGCTCCGGCGGGCTCGGCCGGGGCCGAGCCCGCCGGAGCTTCAGCGCACGACGTCGAAGACGTTCTTCTGGATGCCGTTGGAGTAGACCTCGTGCTCGACGAGCCGGAGCTTCTGGGCGTCCTTGTCGGTGCTGCTGAACAGGCGCTTGCCCGCGCCGAGCAGGAGCGGGAAGACCAGCAGGTGGTAGCGGTCGATGAGCCCGGCGTCGGAGAGCGCGCGGTTGAGGGTCGCGCTGCCGTGCATGATGATCGGCCCACCCTCGGTCTCCTTGAGCGCGGCGACCTCGTCCACCGAGCGCAGGATCGTGGTCGGCCCCCAGCCGGTGACCAGCGCGTCGTCGGTGAGCTCGGTGGACACCACGTACTTGGGCATGTCCTTGTACTCGGCGAAGTCCTCCATCGACGGCCAGACCGGGCTGAACGCCTCGTAGCTGACCCGGCCGAGCAGCATCGCGGTGGCCTCCTGCTGCTCCCGGCCCTTGATCTCGAACGCCTCCGGCAGGAACTCGACGTGCTTGAACGTCCATCCCGAGTTGCGGTAACCGGGCTCGCCACCGGGGGCCTCCACGACGCCGTCGAGCGAGACGAAAGCCGAGCTGATGAGGGTGCGCATGGGAAGAACTCTCCTTGATCTCGATTGTCTGCTCGTGTGGACTCCCGGCCGGACCAGAACTCATCGGTGGGGGGCGCTCGTGCAGCTCAGCGGAGGGAGTTCCACTCCGCAGAACAATTCTGTCGGACCCTTGCCGGAAAAATGGAGTCGTTCGAGCATGTCCGACATGCGAATGCCAGGCGAGGCGCACGCGCTGGTGCGGCACACCCACCAGGAGCGAGTGCTGCGCGCGCTCCGCGAGCGGGGTGCGCTGAGCCGCGGTGAGATCGCCAGGGCGGTGGGACTGTCCCGCACCACCATCTCGGAGATCACCCGTGACCTGCTGGAGCACGGCGCTGTCGTCGTGGTCGACACCGATGCGGCGTCGCGGGCGGGGAGCGGCCGACCCGCCGAGCGGCTCGCGCTGGACCCCAACTCCGGGCAGTTCCTGGGCGTGGACTTCGGGCACCGGCGGGTGCACGTGGCCATCGCCGACCCGGCCCACGAGGTCCTGGCCTCCGGACGTCAGATCTACGACGACAGCACCGGGTGGCCGGAGCGCATAGAGACCGCCTTCGAGCTCATCGACCGCCTCAGCGCCGAGCGGGGCGTGCACTTCCGCGCCCTGCAGGGGATCGGCATCGGCGTCACCGGCCCGCATCCGCGCTCGTCGGCCCCGCACGCCCCGGAAGGCGCGTTCGGCCCGGGGTTCGCCGCCGCGCGCGACGACGTCGACGTCTCCTTCGCCGAGCGCTTCGGCGCTCCGGTGATGGTGGACAACAACACCCGCCTCGCGGCGCTGGCCGAAGCGCTCGCAGGTGACGCCAGCGCCGAGAACGTGCTCTACGTGCGCCTGTCCGACGGTGTCGGCGGTGCACTGGTGATCGGCGGCCGGCTCGTGCCCGGCGCCACCGGTCTGGCCGGGGAGCTCGGCCACGTCACCGTCGTCCCGGGTGGTGCCCGCTGCCGCTGCGGCAAGGACGGATGCCTGGAGACGGTCGCCTCGGTCCCGGCGATGCTGGCGGCCTGCCGGCAGCGCGGCGCCGACGTCGATTCCCTCGACGAGCTGGCGAACTCCGGCGATCCCGTCGTCGAGCAGGTGCTGCGCGACGCGGCCCGTGCGCTGGGCCGGGCCGTGGGCGTGGTGGCGATGGTGTTCAACCCGTCCGAGGTCGTGATCGGCGGCGACATCGCCCGGCTGGCACCGGTGATCGTCGAGCAGACCGGCGACACCGTCGGCGCCGAGCTGTTCCCGTGGGTCGCCGCGAAACCGGCCTTCCGCTGCGCGCGGCTCGCCGACGACGACGGCGCCACCGGGGCGCTGGCCGCGCTCTTCCGCAGCTCGCCCCTGCTCGCCGACTACCCGGAACCGGCGCCGATCCGCGCTCTTCCGGCCTGAAGGAGCCGCGACCATGGCAGTTCTCAGCGAGCGCGACGCCGCGCCGAAGGCCGACCCGGGGCCCGCGCCGCGCCGGCGCAGCGCACCGCTGGTGCTCAACGCCGCCTCGATCCTGCTCGGGGTCGGGATGTGGTGGGCGCTCGCGGCGCTGGGCATCAAGATCCCGGCACCACCCGAGGTCGCGGCCAGGGCGGTCGAGATGGCCGCCGACGGAACCCTCCTGGACGACACCGCGGCGAGCCTCGGGCGGGTGCTGGCCGGGTTCGCGCTGGGCACCGCGCTGGCGGTGGTGATGGGTTTCCTGATGGGCTGGTACCGGCCGGTGCGCGCGCTGGCCGAGCCGTGGGTGCAGTTCTTCCGCACCATCCCGCCGCTGGCCATCATCCCGCTGGCGATCGTGCTGATGGGCATCGGCGAGGTCCCGAAGATCTTCGTGATCTTCCTGGCCGCGTTCCTGGCCTGCGTCATCTCGACGCTGCAGGGAGTGGTCACGGTCGATCCGACGCTGATCAACGCAGCGCGGGTGCTCGGGGCGGGCGACGCGACGATCTTCGGCCGCGTCGTGGTTCCGGCGTCGGCGCCGTTCATCCTCGTCGGCATGCGGGTCGGTCTCGGCTCGGCGTGGGCGACGGTGGTCGCCGCGGAACTCATCGCCGCGCAAGAAGGTCTCGGCTTCCGGATGCAGAACGCCCAGCTGTACTACGACCTACCGACGATCTTCGTCAGCCTGATCACCATCGGCGTCCTCGGCCTGGCCATGGACCGGCTGCTGCTGCTCGCCGAACGCAAGCTGACCGGATGGCAGGAGCAGCGGTGAACCCCAAGATCGCCCTGGACGGCGTGACCAAGTCCTTCGACCTCGGCCGCGATCGGCTCGTCGCGCTCGACGACGTGTCCCTGGAGATCGCCGACAACGAGTTCGTCACCGTCGTCGGCCCCTCCGGGTGCGGCAAGAGCACCCTGCTCAACATCCTCGCCGGGCTGGAGGAACCGACCGGCGGACGCGCCCTCGTCGACGGCGTCCCGGTCACCGGCCCGGGTCCCGACCGCGGGGTGATCTTCCAGCAGTACGCGCTGTTCCCGTGGCTGACCGTGCGCGGCAACGTCGAGTTCGGCCTCAAGATCGCGGGCGTGCCCCGGGAGGAGCGCCGGGTGCGCGCGGAGCACTTCATCGACGTCGTCGGACTGACCTACTTCGCCGACGTGCTGCCCAAGGCCCTCTCGGGCGGGATGCGCCAGCGCTGCGCCATCGCCCGCGCCTACGCCGTGAACCCCGCGATCCTGCTGATGGACGAACCCTTCGGCGCCCTCGACGCGCTGACCAGGGTCAAGCTCCAGGACCAGCTGCTCAGCGCCTGGGACCAGGAGCGGCGAACGGTCCTGTTCATCACCCACGACGTCGACGAGGCCGTGTACCTGGCCGACCGGGTGATCGTGATGGCCTCCCGGCCCGGCCGCATCTACGACGCCGTCGAGGTCGACCTGCCGCATCCGCGCACCGAAGAGGTCCGGCTGAGCGCGGAGTTCACCGCGCTGCGCAACCGGGTCTGGAACTCCGTCTACCACCAGGACAACGACCGCGCCCTCCCGGCGCGGGACTGAGAGGACGCCATGACCAGCAGGAAGAGATGGCTCGCCGGCGCGCTCGCCGGACTCGTCGTGGCGCTCACCGGGTGCGGTGGCGGTTCGGAGGCGTCCGACGAGGTCCGATTCGGCTACATCGGCGACTACAACGGCGCCAGCCTCCTCGCGGTCGCCGAGGACCAGAAGCTCTGGGAGAAGCACGGTCTCGACGCCACGGCCAGCGTGTTCACCAACGGGCCGCTGCAGATCCAGGCGCTGGGCAGCGGTGACCTCGACTTCGGCTACATCGGGCCGGGCGCGATGTGGCTGCCCGCCTCCGGCCAGGCCAAGGTCGTCGCGCTGAACACGCTCGGCAACGCCGACCGCGTCATCGCGCAGCCCGGCATCCGCGGCATGGCCGACCTGCGGGGCAGGACGATCGGGGTTCCGCAGGGAACCTCCGGGGAGATGATCCTCGATCTCGCGCTGCGCCGGGCGGGCATGACCAAGAACGACGTCAAGGTCGTGCCGATGGACGCCTCGACGATCGTCTCCGCCTTCTCCGCCAAGCGCATCGACGCGGCCGGGTTCTGGTACCCGGCGATCGACACGATCCGCAAGCAGGTTCCGGGACTGGTCGAGCTGGCCCGCAACTCCGACTTCCGCGGGGAGATGGAGTTCCCGACGGTCTTCGTCGCGGGCAACGACGTGGTGACCGGTCAGCAGGACAAGGCCCGGCGCGTGCTGGCGGTGCTGCGCGAGGCGATGCGGTACCGCTCGGCCAACGCCGAGCGCACCATCGAGCTGACCGCCGACCTGCTGAAGAAGGACCCGGCGCAGGTGCGCGCCGACGCCGCCAACGTGCAGGTGCTCGGCGCCGAGGAGCTGGACCGGTTGACGGCCGACGGCACCGTCCGGAACTGGCTGTCCACGATGGACTCCTACTTCGCCGGGACCGGCCAGCTCGAGCGGAGCACCGGGCCCGAGAACTACTACACCGGCGACCTGTTCACCTCGGCGGGCCAACCGTGAACCAGCGCAACATCCTGTTCCTGATGACCGACCAGCACCGCACCGACACCCTCGGCGCCTACGGCAACCCGATGGCCGCGACGCCGAACCTCGACGAGCTGGCCGCCACCGGGACCCGCTTCGACCGCTGGTACACCCCGACCGCCATCTGCACGCCCGCGCGCGCCAGCCTGCTCACCGGGCAGGCCCCGTTCCGGCACAAGCTGCTGGCCAACTACGAGCGCAACGTCGGCTACATCGAGGACCTGCCCGAGGGGCAGTTCACGTTCTCGGAGGCGTTGCGGGGCCGCGGCTACAACTGCGGGCTCATCGGCAAGTGGCACGTCGGGACGCAGAAGTCCGCCGGTGACTTCGGTTTCGACGGACCGGACCTCCCGGGCTGGCACAACCCGGTCGACCACCCCGACTACCTGACCTACCTCGCCGACAACGGCCTGCCGCCGTACGAGATCAGCGACCGCATCCGCGGCACCCTGCCCAACGGCGGCCCGGGGAACCTGCTGGCGGCGCGGCTGCACCAGCCGGTGGAGGCGACCTTCGAGCACTACCTGGCGACCCGCGCCATCGAGATGATGGAGTGCTACGCCGCCGACGTGCGCGAGCACGACAAGCCGTTCTTCCTGGAGCTGAGCTTCTTCGGCCCGCACCTGCCCTACATCGTCCCCGACGAGCACTTCGACATGTTCGACCCGCAGGAGGTGCCGCTGCCGCGCTCGGTCGCCGAGACCTTCCACGGCAAACCCCCGGTGCAGCAGAACTACAGCGCGCACTGGACGTTCGACACGATGCCGCTGGAGACGACCCGCAAGCTGATCGCCGTGTACTGGGGGTACGTGGCGCTGATCGACCAGGAGATCGGCCGGGTGCTCGACGCGATGCGGCGCCTGGGCCTGGCCGAGGACACGGCGGTGTTCTTCACCTGCGACCACGGCGAGTTCACCGGGTCCCACCGGCTGCACGACAAGGGACCGGCGATGTACGAGGACATCTACCGGACGCCGGGCATCGTGCGCGTGCCCGGCGAGGCCGGGGGAGTGGTGCGGTCGGAGTTCGTCAGCCTGCTGGACTGCACCGCCACCATCCTCGAACTGGCCGGCATCGACCCGGAACCCGCCGTGGATTCCCGGAGCCTGCTCCCGTTGGTGTCCGATGAGGACGGTGTGGAGTGGCCCGAGGAGATCGTCTGCGAGTTCCACGGGCACCACTTCCCGTACCCGCAGCGCATGCTGCGCACCGACCGCTACAAGCTCGTGGTCAACCCCGACTCGGTCAACGAGCTCTACGACCTGGAAACCGATCCGGACGAGCTCATCAACCGCTACCCGCACCCGGAGATGGCGGAGGTCCGAGCCGCTCTCATGCGTCGGCTCTACGACCTGCTGCGAGAGCGGGGCGACAACTTCTACCACTGGATGACCTCGATGTACGAGGTCGGGGAGGTCGCCTACGACCCCACCCTCAGCGGCCTCGACGAGGACAGCTACCAGCGCTGATCAGGCCGTCACCATGCGGGTGGCGTCCCCCTGCCGCTGCCGGTAGGCGGTGGGGGAGACGGCGAACTCGCGCTTGAACGCCTTGCTGAAGGCGAACGCCGACTGGTAGCCGACCTGCCGGGCGATCGCCGACAGCGGTTGGTCGTCACGGGTGAGCAGCCGGCCGGCCTGGGTCATGCGCCACCACGTCAGGTAGGTCAGCGGCGGCGAACCGACGAGGTCGGTGAAGCGCTGCGCGAAGGTGGCGCGGGACAGCCCCGCCTCGGCGGCCAGTCCCGCCGCCGTCCACGGCGTGGCGGGGGAGCTCTGGATGAGGCCCAGCGCGGTGGAGATCGCGGGGTCTCGCAGCGCTGCGGCCCACCCGCCGCGGCCCTGCTCGGCCTGCCCGCGGTACCAGGTTCGGACGATGTAGAGCAGCAGGAGGTCGAGCAGTGCGGGGACGGCGGCGCTGGAACCCGTTGCGCGATCGCCCATCCCGTCTCCGAGGAGGTCCACGATGGACTGGAGGCGGGATTCTCCGCCGATCTGCGCGGGCAGGTGGATGACGTCGGGGAGCGCGGCGATCAGCGGGTGCGGCCGGATGTCGTCGAGGTAGTGCGAGCCGCAGAGCATCGAGGTCATCAGGTCCGCCTGGATCATCGGAACCGAGCACAGGGTCGACGGAGGCACCATCCCCACCCCGTGACCGGTTCACCCCCCGGCGGGTCCTGGTCCGAACCGTTCCTGATCGATGACCGACAAGCCCGGACGGTTCGGACCACAGCCGCCCCGGGCCTCAATCCTCGGACGCGACGCGCGCCGCTCAGGCGGTGGGGGCTCGGGTTCCGGCAGCTGGGTGAGCTGCCGGAACCCGGTGGTGCGCCCGTGGTTTCAGTGCTGGTGCTGTGACGGGCCCTTGCTGCGGACCAGGGATCGGACGTTGTCGATGCGTCCGCAGTCGGCGTCGATGAGCTCGCGGCGCCTGGCCGTGAACGCCCGGCCGAGTTCGGCGCGGTGGTCCGCGTCGACCTGGGCCCGCGCGTCGTTGAGGACGGTGCGCTCCTCCTCGTCGAGGTGGTGGGTCAACGACTCGCTGAGCTCCTCCAGCCGGGAGTCCCACTCCTCGGATCCCGGTTCGTCGCACTCCATGAGCGCCCAAAGCGCTTCGTGGCCCTCCGCGTGCTCCTCGGCCCCGTGGTCGACGTCCTCGGCGGAGAGCTTGCGCAGCACCGGGTACACCTCGGATTCCTCGGCTTCGGCGTGCGCGACCAGGAGTGCGGCGATCTCGCCGAGCGCGTACCTGCGGTCTCCCGCGGAGCTGCGCAGGGTGCGCAGCAGGTCTTCGAAGCGGCGGTGATCGGCCAGGATGAGTTCGACGACGTCTTCGGACACGGTGGTCCCCTTCGGCCTGGGGTGGGGTTCGGGTACCTGCGGATCATCGAGGACCACCGTGTGCCTGGCAAGGAAATGGTTCGCGCTCGGCTCAGATCTTGGTCGGAGTCGGTGCGTCGCTGAGGTCCCGCTTGTAGGTCTCGGCGAGCAGGTAGGTCGACACGAACGAGATCAGGCACAGCACGACGACGTACCCGGCGATGGACAAGGAGCTCCCCGTCGCCGCGAACAGCGCGGTGCAGATCATCGGGGCGATGCCGCCGCCGAGGATCGCCGCCATCTGGTAGGCCAGCGAGGCGCCGCTGTAGCGCAGCCGGGTGCTGAACAGCTCCGAGAAGAACGCCGACTGCGGCCCGTAGACCGCCGTTCGGCACGCCTGCACGACGAGCCCGGCCAGCAGGAACAGCCCGATCGAGCCGCTGTCGACCAGCATGATCCAGGGCACCGCGAACAGGCCGAGCGCCAGCATCCCGCCCAGCGACATGCCGCGTCTGCCGAGGCGGTCGGAGAGCAGGCCGAACGCCATCATCAGCGGGATGTCGACGGCCGCCAGCAACGCGTTCGCGCTCAGGATCGTGGTGCGCTCGTAGTCGAGGGTCTTGGTGGTGTAGGAGACGATCCAGGTGGTGCCGACGTAGAACGTGGCGTTGGTGGCGAGGAAGGACCCGGCGGCGAGCAGGATCGTCTTCGGGTGCTCGCGCAGCACCTCGATCACCGGCATCCTCTGGGCGCGCTCCTTCTCGTCGCGCTGCACGGCCTGCTGGAACACCGGGCTCTCGCTGATCTTGAGGCGGATGGCGAAGCCGACGACGATCAGCGCCGCGCTGCACAGGAACGGGACCCGCCAGCCCCACGCGAGGAAGGTCTCCTCGGACATGTTCGCCGACAGCGCCGTGAACGTCAGGTTGCCCAGCAGCAGACCCGCCGGCACGCCCACCTGCGGCCAGCTCCCGTAGAAACCGCGCTTGCCCTTCGGCGCGTGCTCGACGGCCATGAGGGCGGCGCCGCCCCACTCGCCGCCGACACCGATTCCCTGGGCGAAGCGCAGCAGCGTCAGCAGGATCGGGGCCCACACGCCGATCGTGGCGTAGGTCGGCAGCAGCCCCATCAGCAGCGTCGCGACGCCCATCAGCATCAGCGAGCCGATGAGCATCGGTTTGCGCCCGAGCTTGTCGCCGTAGTGCGCGAAGAGCACACCGCCGATGGGGCGGGCCAGGAAGCCGACGGCGAAGGTCGCGAAGGCGGCGACGGTGCCCACGACGGGGTCGAACTTCGGGAAGAACAGCTGGTTGAACACCAGCGCTGCGGCGGTGCCGTAGATGAAGAAGTCGTACCACTCGATGGTGGTGCCGATGAGGCTGGCGAGCGCTACTCGTCGCGCGCTCGTCGCGGTGGCGGCCATTCGGTCGACCTCCGGGGAGTTGAAGCGTCTGTGACCCAGATAACTAACGGTGTAAGTTTTAGGGACGGTAGCGATTCGGGCGAAGCATCACAAGAGGTACTCCTCGGCTCCTCCAGCCGGAGAAACTTTCGGAAACGGGCTCGGTTCCTGCGCCGTCGATCTGCGCCCCCTCGGGCGGGTATTCTCGAAACGGAGGGCGCAGAACAGGATGTGCCGTCGTTGGCGAGGCGTTTCGCGGGAGACAGGCCGAAATAGTTTCGAAAACTCTTGTTGACCGCGCCTCGACGCCCCCGCATGCTCGATCCGGTCGGTCGGATCTCCCGTCAGCGCGGTCGAGAGGATGCGGTGGGCATGTCAGCTAGTACGAGGGCGCGCGGCTGCGTCGCCGGTGCGGTCCTGGCGGCGGCGGTTCTGGTGGCACCCGCGACGGCCTCCGCCCAGCCCGCGTGCTCGGGCCACGTCGGGCTCACCTTCGACGATGGTCCCGGCGACACCACAGCGGAACTGCTGAACGCCCTGCGGCAGCACGGACTGCGCGCGACGATGTTCAACCGCGGCGACAGCGCGGACGCCCACCCGGCGCTGGTGGAGGAGCAGGTCGACGCCGGGATGTGGGTCGGCAACCACAGCTACGGCCACCAGCACATGACGCAGCTGTCGCGGCCCGAAATGGACGATGAGATCTCACGCGCGCAGCAGGCCATCGCCGGCGCCGGCGGCGGGACCCCGACCCTGTTCCGCCCGCCCTACGGCGAGACCAACGAGACCCTGCGCGAGGTCGCGCAGTCCCACGGCCTCACCGAGATCATCTGGGACGTCGACTCCCTGGACTGGAACAACGCCACGGTCGACGAGATCGTGGAGGCCAACGCCCGCCTCACCGACGGCCAGGTCATCCTCATGCACGACTGGGCCCCCAACACCCTCGCGGCGATCCCCAGGATCGCGGAGGTCCTGGAGGACAAGGGGCTGTGCCCGGGAGCGATCTCCCCGCGCACGGGTCAGGCGGTCGCCCCCGACGAACTTCCGCGAGGGCGGTTCTGATCCGAACCGGCCGTGATCATCGTCCGTTCTTCCCGGTCAATTCGGACCACAGCTGCCCACGGGTGAGGTACGGGTGGGCGTGGGTCAGGACTTCCGCGGTGTTGCGCCAGGCTTGGACGTGGTCCGCGTCCGGGATCGAGGCGAACGCAGTGCCGGTCCGGCCGGCGAAGGCGCGCATGGGGTCGTACCAGGGATCGGCCGTGCCCGCGTACATCAGCAGCGGGACGGTGCTGCGCTCCAGTGCCTCGTGCACGCCCGGCTCGTGGCGGAACGCCTCGTAGTTCGCCCGGAGCGCTGCGGGGTCGGCGGCGTCGATGACCGCCGCGTAGGCGGGGTTGGTGCGCGCGCCCTGCTGCATCAGCGGCCACGGGTCGGTGTCCGCGGGAAGCCCCAGGCCGTTGAGCATGGCCTCGACCGCCGAGCGGAAGCCGTCGATCGGGTCGAACGCACCGGCGATGAGGCGGGTGAGCCGCTCCGGTGCGTGCACCGCGACGGCGTAGCCGGTCAGGGCACCGAGCGAATAGCCCCAGAACGCGGCCTCGTCCAGGCCGAGGTCGTCGAGGACGGCCGTGACCGACTCCGCGCGGCGGGCCAGCGAGTAGTCGGCGGGCGTCACCGGAGCGGAACTCGCGCCGAGCCCGAGCGGATCGACCGTGATCACCGTGTGGGTGGTGGCGAGAACCGAGGTGTAGCCGGCCTTGGTCCACTGCGCACCGGTCTGGAACATGCCCGGGTGCAGCACCAGCGGTGGCCCGTTACCGATGACCTCGTAGGCGATCTTCACTCCGTTGCGCTGCGCGATCGGCACGTGCTCCTCCTCGACCCGGGTCTGGCGAGCATCGCACGACTCGGCCCCGGGGTGGGGGTTTCCGCGGAAACTCCCACGCCCGGGGCCGGGTCGGGATCGCCTAGCGCATGGCCGGGATGTCCGGCAGCGCGAAGACGATGAGGGCGCTGCCGTGGCCCGCACCGAGCATTCCCGGGAGGAAGCCCTCGATCCAGCCGCCCCAGCCGACCGGAACGGCGACGTACTGCTTGCCGTCGACCGAGTAGGTCATGGGACTGCCGTGGTGGCCGCTACCGCACTGGAACTCCCACAGCTTCTCGCCGTTGCGGGCGTCCAGGGCGACGAACTCGCCCGAGGGCGTGCCTGCGAAGACCAGGTCTCCGGCCGTGGTCAGCACCGAAGAGCACATCGGCAGGCTGTTGCGCCAGCGCCACTTCTCCTCTCCCTTGGAATCGAAAGCGCTGATGGATCCGCGCATGTCGTCGGCGTCGACCTGAACTCCCGCGCCCCAGTACGGGATTCCTTCGCGGAACTCGCGGCGGCGTCGCGTGGCGGTGGCGCCGACGTCCTGCACCGGGACGTAGAACAGCTCGGTGCGCGGGTTGTACGCGGCGTGCGTCCACTCCTTGGCCCCGGCCGGACCGGGGTAGAAGTGGACCGGTTCGCCTTCGGCGTCCGGGTACTTCCTGGGCGTCACCTTGCCGTCGCGGGTGATGGTGCCCCAGTCGATCCGGTCCACGTAGGGCGTGACCGAGATCAGCTCGCCGTTGGTGCGGTCGAGCACGAAGAAGTACCCGTTCTTGTCGAAGTGGCCGAGCATCTTGCGCCCGTCCTGGTCGAACAGGATGTTCTCCATGGTGCTGTCGTAGTCCCACACGTCGTGCGGGGTGCACTGGTAGTGCCAGCGGATCTCGCCCGCGTCGACGTCGACCGCGATGACGCTGTCGGTGAAGAGGTTGTCGCCCTCGCGCACCGCGCCGTCGAAGTCGGGCGCCGGGTTGCCGGTCCCCGCGTACAGCAGGTTGGTCTCCGGGTCGAACGTGGCGGTGACCCACGGGTTGGCGCCGCCGCGCGCCCACGCCTCGCCGTCGGCCGGCCAGGTGTCCGAACCCGGCTCGCCCGGCTTCGGGATCGTGTAGCAGCGCCAGCGGTGCTCGCCGGACTCCAGGTCGAAGGCGTCCAGGTGGCCGCGCACGCCGAACTCGCCGCCCGAGCTGCCGATGATGACCATGTCCTTGACGATCAGCGGAGCGAGCGTCGCGCTCTCCCCGGCCCGCACGTCGCCGACCGTCTTGTCCCAGACGCGATCGCCCGTCACCGCGTCGAGCGCGAGGAGGTGGGCGTTGGGCGTGACGGTGAAGACCTTGCCCTTGGCCACCGCGACACCGCGGTTGACGTTCCCGCAGCACAGCGACACGTCGTAGGGCACGGCGTGCTTGTAGCGCCACAGGTGGGCGCCCGTCTTGGCGTCGAGCGCCCAGACCCAGCCGTCCCAGCCGGAGACGTACATGACCCCGTCGACGACCAGCGGCGTGGCCTCGAACGCGTAGGTGGAAGCCCCCGCGATCATGCCTTCGGTGTTCGCCTGGAAGATCCAGGTGGGGCCGATGCTCTTGACGTTCTCGGTGTTGATCTCGTCGAGCAGGCTGTAGCGCTGTCCGTCGTAGGCGCCGTAGTAGGTGAGCCAGTTGTGCGATTCGGAACGAGCGTCGAGCAGCCGATCGTAGTCGACGCTCATGGCGACGTCGGGTGCGTTCCGGGGCTCAGTGGTCAGCATCCCCTGGTTGATCGCCTCACCGGCGTCCACGTATTCCACGGTCATGGTCGGTCCTCCCTACGGGCGCGGCTGGTCGGGGCGGTCGAGACGGGCTTCCGGCGGCACCTCGCCGAGCACGACGATGGCGCCGGTGAGGCCGCGGCCCTCGTCGTTGCCGGTGGGCGAGCTGAACCAGTAGTAGCCGGGTCCGTCCAGGTTGAGCCTGGCCACGCCCTTGGAGTGGTTGACCAGCCAGATGAACTTGCGGTCGCCGTTGCTGGGCAGCAGAGCGCAGTGGGTGTTCATGTCATCGTTGATGAGCGTCAGTTCGAGGTCGCCGCCGTGCGGGAGGAGCAGGATCGAAGGATCCCAAGCGATCTCGTCCGGTTCGATGCGAACCGTCGCCTCCATCGTGCCGTCGGCCCGTTCGGTGGCCTGTTCGATGTTGCCGGTGCCGAGCACCCGGCCGATCGTCGCCCCGTTCTGGACGTCCAGGCCGACCGCGCTGAGCATGTCGTTGCGTTCCTTCGCCGTCGTCATCGGACCTCACCTCCTCGTGAATCCGTCTCCCGAACGCGCCCGAAGATGATGTGCTGCGAACCGAATTCGTGAACGCGGTTCGCAGAAGTCAGGTGTGCGAGGGAGAACAGCAGTGGGTCAAACCAATTGCCCTGTACCGAATCGGACATTACGCCGGGTGCGGGGTGGCCAAAACCGGAGACCGCCGGACCGGGCGCCCGTACCGCTCGCACGGCCGGGACTACCGCTCAGACACCGAACCTGCCGAGGTTCATGACCTTGTCCCAGGCGCGGGTGAAGTCGTGCACGAACTTCGCTTCGTCGCTGGCGTAGACCTCGGCGATCGCGCGGAGTTCGGGATGTGACCCGACGGTGAGGTCGACTCGGCTCGCAGTCCACCGAATGCGACCGGTTGCCCGGTCTTTTCCCTCGAAAGTGCCTGATTTGGGAGTCCATTCGGTGCTCATGTCGAGGAGGTTGGTGAAGAAGTCGTGGGTGAGCTTCCCGGGTCGGGTGGTGAGGACGCCCAGCGGTGACCGGTCGTGGTTGCTGTTGAGCGCGCGGAGTCCACCGATGAGCGCGGTCATCTCGGGGGCGCTGAGCGTGAGCTGGTTGGCGCGGTCGATGAGGAGGTGTTCGGCGGGCAGCGCGGCGCGCGGGCCGGTGTGGTTGCGGAACCCGTCGGCGGCGGGTTCGAGCGCGGCGAAGGAGTCGACGTCGGTCCACTCCTGGGTGGCGTCGGTGCGCCCCGGCGTGAAGGGAACGTGGATGCCGTCGGCCGCGTGTTCGACGGCCGCGCAACCGGCGAGGACGATGAGGTCGGCCAGCGAAACCCGTTTCCCCGCCGTCTGCTCTGCGTTGAAGCGCTCCTGGACCGCTTCCAGCGCGGCGATCACGGGTCCCGTGGTGCCGGGATCGTTGACCTGCCAGTCGCGTTGCGGGGCCAGCCGGAGGCGAGCTCCGTTCGAGCCGCCCCGCTTGTCGCTGTCGCGGTAGGTCGAGGCAGACGCCCATGCGGTGAACACCAGCTGCGGCACGGGAATCCCGAGGTCGAGGATCCGGGTCTTGAGCTCGGCGATGTCGTCGGAGTCGACGGGGTCGTGGTCGTGGTCGGCTTCGGGCACGGGGTCCTGCCAGATGAACCACTCCGCCGGGACCAGCGGCCCGAGGTAGCGCTGCCGGGGTCCCATGTCGATGTGGGTGAGCTTGAACCAGGCGTGCGCGAAGGCGTCGGCGAGCTCGTCGGGACTGGCGAGGAAGCGGCGGGCGATCTTCTCGTAGGCTGGGTCTTCCTGCAGCGCCAGGTCGGTGGTGAGCATCGTGGGCGCGCGGGTCGTCGACGGGTCGTGGGGGTCGGGAACCGTCCCGCGCCCGCGGCCTTCGCGGGGAACCCACTGCCAGAGCCCGGCCGGGCTGAGCACGACCTCCCACTCGTAGGAGAACAGCGTCTCCAGGAACGAGCTGTCCCACCGGGTGGGCGTCGGGGTCCAGGTCCCTTCGAGGCCGCTGGAGACGGCGTCCGGCCCCTTGCCGGTCCCGTAGCTGTTCCGCCAGCCCAGGCCTTGTTCCTCCAGCCCCGCGCCTTCAGGCTCGGCGCCCAGGTACCGGGCGGGATCGGCGGCGCCGTGGGATTTGCCGAAGGTGTGCCCGCCGACGATGAGCGCGACGGTCTCCTCGTCGTTCATCGCCATCCGCCCGAAGGTCTCGCGGATGGCCTTGCCCGCGGCGATGGGGTCGGGCAGCGTCGAGGGCCCCTGCGGGTCGACGTAGATCAGGCCCATCTCGTCGGCGGAGAGGGGTTGCTGCAGGTCGCGGACGCCGGTGTGGCGCTCGTCGGCGAGCCAGGCGCGTTCCGGGCCCCAGTAGACGTCGGCCTCGGACTCCCACACGTCCTCGCGGCCTCCGGCGAAGCCGAGCGTGGTGAAGCCCATGGATTCCAGGGCGCGGTTGCCGGCGAGGACCATGAGGTCGGCCCAGGAGATGCTGCGGCCGTACTTCTGCTTGACCGGCCACAGCAGGCGGCGTGCTTTGTCGAGGTTGCGGTTGTCGGGCCAGCTGTTGGTCGGCGCGAAGCGCTGCATCCCGGTGCTCGCGCCACCTCGGCCGTCGCCGATGCGGTACGTGCCGGCGCTGTGCCAGGCCATGCGCAGCACCAGCGGCCCGTAGTGCCCGAAATCGGCCGGCCACCAGTCCTGCGAGGTCGTCAGGACCTCGTCGATGTCGCGGGCCACCGCGTCGAGGTCGAGCTTCGCGAACTCGGCCGGGTAGTCGAAGTCCGGGCCCAAGGGGTTCGCCGCGGGGTGGTGCTTGGCGAGGATCCGCAGGTCGAGCCGGTGCGGCCACCAGTCGCGGTTGTCACCACCCGCCGCCGGATGGTTCCGCGACCGCTCGACGCGCCGTCGCACGCTCTGGTCGTAGTTCCGCGTGACCGCCACGGCATCCGGGTTCTCCGGCATCGCGCACCTCCCTCCCCGGTGGCTCAGATATCCAGCGCCCGCCGCACGGCCGGGGCGTTGCGCCGCGACACCGGCACCATCGCCTCCGCGCCGGTGTCCATCACCAGCAGCAGTTCGCCCTTGCACCGGCGTTCGACCTCGCGGACGCGCCCCACGTTGACCACGTACCGGCGGTGCACTCGCAGGAATCCGGCGTCGCCCTGCTCGGCTTCGAGCTTGTCGAGGCTGCCGGAAGCCGCGCGCAGGCGGCCCTGGTCGGTGGACAGCCAGACGTCGTTGCCCTCCGACTCGGCGAAGGAGACCTCGGAGAGCCGCAGCAGCACCATCCGGTTCTCCCGCATCGCCACGATCCTGTCCGGTCTGCCTCGGTGGTTCGCACCGCCCTCGACGCGCGGCAGCTGCTCGCCCTCGGCGACGCCGAAGGAGAACAGGTTGCCGACCAGGTGCCCGGACAGGAACACCGGCCGGATGCTCACCGAGCTGGGTTCGTCGCTGAGGTGGGTGTGGACCTGCGTCGTGCCGATCCACTCGGGGTCGCGGGACGCCTGCTTGACGGCGTAGCGGGCGGCCTTGATCACCTCGGGCAGCCTCGGGTTCCACCGCACCGTCGGATCGGTCGCGGGCGTCGAGCTCGGCACGCCGAGCAGCACGCCGGCGGTGTCGTCGGCGATCACGACGCGTCCCGCCGGGTCCAGCGCGGCCAGCGCCACGCCCGAGCGCGACCGGGCGTGCTGGAAGGCCGCGATCAGCTCAGCGCTGCCGTCCTTGGCGCGCTGCACCAGCGTGCGCTGGGTGCGGGTGGCGGCGTTGCTCAGCCAGGCACCTGCCGAGGTGGGCGGTTCGCTGCGCCAGCACGAGATGTTGAGCACCGCGATCGGCTCGCGCGTCACCACGTCCCGCACGGCCACACCGGCGCACGTCCAGTCGTGGAAGGCCTGGCACCAGTGCTCGGCACCGCGGACCACGACCGGCGCGTGCGACTCCAGCGCGGTGCCCATGCCGTTGGTGCCCGTAGCCTGCTCCGACCAGCAGAACCAGGTCGACAGGTTGGCTTCCGCGGCGATCTCGCGGGTGGCCGGATCGCCCCACTCGGCCAAGATCCGGCCCGTGGCGTCGGCGACGGTCACCACGCCGCCGCCGTTGCTGACCTCGTGCGCCACCGACGCGGCGCGGAACCCCAGTTCGGCGAACACGACGTCGTGTTCGAGCGTGTGGTCGACCTCCGCCACGGCGATCGGGGCCTTGGTGAGGCCGGGGTCGACGCGGTACTGGTCGCGGCAGCGGTGCCAGGAGATCGCCACTTCGGGCCGCACGCCGCGGATGTCGTCCTCCCCGCGCACGAAGCGTTCCCACGCCCCGTACACGGTGGTGTTGCCGGGGACGCGGGACATCGGGTCCAGCCGGTGCACCTCTGCCATACAAGACCGCCTTTGGTCGCCCACCGAGCCGACCGGGGAATCGGCGGATTCCGCGCTGCTCCAGGGACTACCACCAGCTTATTCCCGAATTCCGGACCAGCACGACGAGACAACCCCGCCACCCCCATCCCAACCCGAACCGGGCACCCCGAAGCC